>CAZTAB010000417.1:0-3004 GCA_964611475.1 uncultured Verrucomicrobiota bacterium
CGCCCCATCATAGAGCTGCACCTTCCCCTTTACCCATCTCGACACGCGGGCCACGAGGTCCCGGATCCGCTCGAATTCATGGCGCGAATCAAAAATGAAGCGGCCGACATCCACCGAGAGGGAGTCGCGTACCACGCGCTCGATCAGGTCTGGTTCGCGGTAGAGGCGACAGGGCGCCTGCTTGTCCCGTTTCCCTGTTTCGATGTCCTCCAGAATCGTGGCCAGTGAGCGCATGTCCCGAGCGAACGCGGTTTTTCGAGCGCCGCTGGCCACGGTACGGACAATCAGGCCGTTGTTTTCCGGAATGGGTAGGCGCGACAGGATCTTTTTGAGCCGCTGCCGCTCCTTGGAGTCCTCTATTTTCCGCGATACGCCTTTCAGCGACGTACCGGGCAGAAGGACAAGGTAGCGGCCGGGAATACTCAGGTTGGCGGTGACGCGCGGCCCTTTAGTCCCGATAGCGCCCTTGGTGACCTGGACGACGATTTCCGACCCAATGGGGTGTTGCCTCGCCATTTCGCCCGGAGCCCACTTTTTCCGGCGTGTGATCTTGCGCCGGTTAACCCCCTCCTCTACCTCTAGCCGGGCCGCGTCCTCCGGGATCATGTCCCAGTAGTGGATGAAGGCGTTCTTCTTCAACCCGATATCCACGAATGCTGCCTGGAGTCCATCCTCCAGGTTTTGGATTCGGCCCTTGAATATGCTGCCAACAATCTGGTCATCCGACGGGCGCTCGATGGAGAAGTCGTCTAACGTGCCCTCGTCCAGGACGGCAATCCGAACCTGAAGGGTCTCCACATTTGCAATGATCTCTTTCTTGTGTTTCTTCGTGCCAAACATAGGCTCTACTCCTTCGTTCCGGCCGCTATTACCGTGCGCGACGCACATATACGCTCTGGACGATGCCGAGTCCGCACATGGTCACAACCATGAACGATCCCCCGTAACTGAGGAGGGGAAGCGGTAATCCCGTAATCGGCATCAGACCAATCGTCATGGCGATATTCACGAATATGTGACTAAACAATATCGTCGCCACTCCGATGCACAATAGCCGGCCTAATTTATCTTTTGAAACCAACGCCGCGCGAAACGCGCACAACAAAACCGCGGCATACAGAGCCAGAACCAGCGCAGCGCCGACGAATCCTGTCTCCTCGGCGATCACGCTGTAAATGAAATCGTTCGGCGCCACACTGCGCGGCAGAAAACCAAGGACATTCTGTGTCCCGGCCAAGTACCCTTTTCCGGTGAGCCCACCGGAACCAACTGCGATCTGCGACTGCCGCTTGCTCCACCCTTCATCCAACGGCGCCTGCTTAAAGTCCAGAAACACTTCGATCCGGTCTTTCTGGTAGTCATCCAGCGCGAGGTACCCCACAGGGAGCAGCAGCAAACCCAAAACGAGGAGAAAACAAAGAATCCGGATCGGCACGCCTGCTGCGAACAGGAGACAGGCGGCCAACGGAACGAACACAGCCGCGGTGCCCAAGTCTGGTTCGATAAAAATCAAGACAAAGGGAACGATTGATATTACTCCAACCACCGCAACGACATACAGCCGCCTCGGGTCCGCGGAGGGCAGGCTCAAAAACCGCGCAAGTGCCAGCAGCGTTGCCAATTTACCCAGTTCCGATGGCTGGAGGTTGAATCCCGGCAGCGAGAGCCAACGCGTTGATCCACTCTTGGTCTCCCCCGCGAAAAGAACCAACACCAGAAGAAAGACGGCTCCACCGTAAAAAAACCAGGAGAAGCGCCCGAGCCAGTGATAATCGACGAGGGCCACCCCAAGGAATACGCCGATGCCTAGAACCGCCCACACCATTTGTTTCTGATATTCGGCTCCCACCTCCATGTTTTCGCCCTTGTAAGAAGCACTGTAAACAAACAGCACTCCGAGGACCACCAAGGCACAGAGCGCACAAAGCAGCCACCAGTCAAGCCGCTTCAGGTAATAGAAGGCAACCGACTTATCCATGGCCGGCCTTCCTTGGGCTGCCCGCCACCTGCACACCGAAAAGCCGCCCGAAGACGCGTCGGAGCCGGGGGCCGACATCCGTTCCACCGCCGGCTGGTGCGTTGTCCAGAACCATGGCCACAGCATACTGGGGCGAATCAAATGGTGCATAGGCGATCATCCAGCCCCGTTTTTTGCCCAGCGCCTTCGGCCCAAACTCTGCAGTTCCCGTTTTGCCTGCGATGGCCACGCCAGGCACGGCGGCGTACCGCCCAGTTCCCCGGGCGGACATCACCGTGTTTAGCATTGCCTTTCGAACAATTTCAAGGGATGCGTCCGACCAGCCCAACCGGTTCGTGATCTTGGATGGGAATTCACGAAAACCCAGCTTCCCCGGCGCCCGGAGCCCCCGCACGAGCCTGGGACGATACAGGGTTCCACCGTTGGCAAGGGCTGAGGTCACGAGGGCCATCTGCAGGGGTGTAACAGTGATGGGCCCCTGCCCGATAGAGAAATTACAGGTATCCCCCGGCCACCAGGATTCTCCCCGTTTCTCCCGTTTCCATGCCGGATTAGGAACCAGACCTGCGCGTTCTGAATCTACCCCCACGCCGGTTTTCCTTCCGAGACCGCATGCGTCTGCCATGTGGGCGATATAGGCACTCCCCATGTCGAGCCCTGCGCTGAAAAAATAGACGTTGCATGAGTTTTGGATCGCGTCCACCAGTCGCATTTTTCCGTGGCCGTAGCTCTACCATCATCCGAATCGGGTGTCTCCGAGTGTGAAGTACCCCGGGCAATGAACCGTGAACTCCGGGTCGAGTCTCCCGTTTTCAAGCCCGGCGAGAGCCACAATGGGTTTGAAGATGCTTCCCGGCGTGTAGTTGCCCTGAATCGCGCGATTCAAAAGTGGGTGGTCCGGGTTGTCCAGGATTGTTCTCCAGGTATCAGCTGTGATGTACGGAACGATCATATTGGGGTCGAAGGATGGAGAACTCGCCATGCCAAGGACGTCTCCATTTCGAGGGTCAACGATGACGGCTGATC
>CAZTAB010000418.1:0-10688 GCA_964611475.1 uncultured Verrucomicrobiota bacterium
AGCAAACTCTCCTACTGCGACGCGCTGGAGCAGTTTGAGGCCGAAGAGCAGCAGGACAAACACAACCTGTTGCGTTTCAGGAATCCACCGTTCATCCTCGTTTACAGTTGTGAGGATTTCTCGGATCTTGCCCACGGGGTCATGGCGGCCCGGACCGGCATGCTGCCCTATTTTGCACTGCACGCGTACCACACCGGATTCGTAATCCAGTTTCCCGACCGGGACGATCCCCGCCGCTTGCCGGACTTCGCCGACCAGCCGGAGCTGTTCGAGATCTTCAAGGAACACAAGCGGTGGGGCAGGATTCTCGGCCTCAGCACGGTGGGGCAGCTGAACGAGAAAATAGCGACGGGGGATGTCGGAGGGTTCATCCGCATCGCCGAAGCACTGCACGAAAAAAAAATCGCGGAAATCGCCGACCGGATTTCATCCCACTCTGACGAAGTTCATTTCGTGTTGATTGCCGGGCCATCGTCGGCGGGAAAGACCACTCTTTCCAAACGATTGATGGTTCAGCTCCGGGTCAACGGCGTGCAACCGGCGACCATCTCAGTGGATGATTATTTCCTCAACCGAGAAGATACGCCGCGAGACGAGAACGGCGAACTCGACTTCGAGCACCTGGAGGCCATCGATCTCCCGTTCCTCAATGAACACCTCCGGGAAATTGCCCTCGGTCGCGAGGTCACCCTCCCGCGTTTCAATTTCCAATCGGGCAGGCGGGAGTTCAACGGCGGAACGCTTCGGCTGCAGGAAGGCCAGATTCTGATTCTGGAAGGAATCCACTGCCTGAACCCGAGGCTGACCGAGGCTCTTCCGGCGAAATGCAAATACAAGTTGTATACCAGCGCCCTCGGGCAACTGAACCTCGATCGACACAACAGGATTTCCACCACCGATCTCCGGCTTCTCCGGCGCATGGTGCGGGACCACAAGTTCCGCGGACACACGGCGCTTCGCACGCTGCAGATGTGGCCGAGCGTGCGGCGGGGTGAAAAACGATGGATATTTCCAACTCAGAAGCACGCGGACATCATGTTTAATTCCGCGCTCGAATATGAAATGGCGGTGCTCAAACCACTCGCGGAACCGCTCCTCGTGGATGTCAAGCCAGACGCGGAGGAATACACGAACGCGCGACGGCTCCTCGAGTTCCTTGGATACTTCCTGGCAGCTGAAAACGAACTGGTGCCCGCCTCCTCCATCCTGCGGGAATACATCGGCAAAAGCTGTTTCGAGTACTGAACCGGTGTCAGGGCCGCGCGGTCCGGACCCGGTATACGGTCCCCGAAACTGCGGCAGGGACCGGGTCGGATTCCATCCACGTGGTTTGTCCCGGTTCCCCGTGGAACAGCGCCGAAGCCGGGATCCAGGACGCAGGCGCAAGCTGCGAATCCTCGTTTGCCTCGACCTCGTAGGCCCTCGTGGGGTTCGACACAAATGTCACCTGTACCGTGCGGGGGTCGCCCACAAGCGCCGTGCTGAGAACAGAAAAATAATGCCCCCCGGCTGTGGGGTCGGTGTCTGCCACAAATTCGTCGTGGTCGGACGAATTGTCCAGGTCCGAGTCGCCCGTGCCGTCCGTCGCACCCAGGTCGGGATAATACAGCAGTTCCCAGGCGTCCGGCAGGCCATCGGCGTCGGTGTCCTCGGAATCGAGAATGAGGATGTCCTCGAGGTTGCTCCACGCGGATTCTCCCGCATCGGTGAATGCGCGAGCCTGTACGCCGACCCACCCGATCCCGTACTGCGCAAGGTTGACCGAGGCTTCGTAGGGCGGACCGAGGACCTCGACAGCCTTCTTCCCCTCGACCGCGAAATGGACCGAAGTCACCGACCCCGCGCCTCCGGATACGACCGCAAGCAGGGGGACATCCTGATACTCGAGGAAGGCGTTCTCCGAGGCCGGCGACACCAGGGAACAGGAGAGCGAGTGATTATCGACGACGAACGGAAGGGTGTAATGCCCTTGGCTGCGAACCGCCGAACCGTCGTAGGCAACGATGCGCAACGTGTGCGGTCCGTCGGCAAGCGCCGTCGTGTCCAGCTGGTATTCGGCCGTCAGATTCGTTCTCCCCAAGGTTGTGAAGACCGCGCCCCGGGCGGACATCTCGGATTGGTTCGCGGTCATCGGGCCGTCATAATTCGGGCCCGAGACCGGGCCTCCGACTACGTCGTAATCCAAGTTGATGTTGTACGTATCCCACCCGTTCGTGCGCGCGACGACGTGCGCGACGATCTGCGTGGACGAGACGGCCAACAGGTACGTGAGTCCAACGCCGTCACTTCCCGTCAGATCGGGATCACTGTTTACCGCGTCCGCCAACCGTTGCATGAGATCGACGATGGTTTCACCCGACTGCCGAAACACCCGGTTCGCATGCGTGTTGCCGTCAAGAAGCTTGACCCGCAAGCGCAGGAAATTACCGGCCACCGGCGAGCCGGATGCGACAATCCGATGGGAGGCGGGGTATTCGCTTTCGATCAGGTTCGAGCCTGACACCGTGGCATGAACCACCGGCGCAGGGGATCCGGAAACGGACGCATGGAGAGTGATCCCGGCGCCCGCCACCCCACGCGTGTCCTGGGTCAACTGCACACGATCCGAGCAGGACACCGCGCTTACCACCATCGCTCCATTCGCCTCGATGGCCGCCGCCATGCCGGCGGCGATATCCGAAATCCCGTCCCCGCCGAGAATCGTGTACGATGCCTGCGTGCCGTCCACGTCGACGGTTATCTCTTCCCCCGCCGCCGCCACCACATTCGTCAAGGTTGCCACAAACAGGTCGTCCAGGAAGAGATCCAGGCTGCCAACACGCTGATCGGCGGACGCAGCCTGGCCCGTGGCGCTGAAGGGAACGATTCCCGACAGGATTTGGTTCGAAGAGACCCCCCCCACACCGGCGAGCGGCGCCACCGCGTAGGGCCTGCACATCGGGGCACCCGCAACGAGACCCATATAGGGACTTTCCACCGACATGTAGAAACTCTCCGCCATGGGAAACCCGCGCGAATACCAGAAGTGGACATCGGCGGTCGGAAATTTCTCCGTGAAATTGCATGGCTCCACGACTGTTCCGTAGGATCCGGCGCAGCCCGCCTCAAGCCAGCGCAGGATTGACATCTGGCTAGCCGGCGTATTGAAAAGAATTCCTCCGTACGAAGTAAGGTGGTGACCCAAGGCACCCACCGAATAGGTGTTCATGTTGATGAATTTGACATTATAAGTTCCGATCATGTACCCGGAAATAGGGCCCTCGTTTTCAATAAAGTCCGCATCCCTGAAAATCCCAACGCGGGGAACATTGAGCTGACGCGACAGGAAATCGGAGTTCTCGAACTGCGGCCAGTGGACGTTCCGGGACAGGTCGGAACTGTGGACATAGTAGACGTTCCCGGTAGGAAACGCATGATCCGCGGTAATCGCCCGATCCACCGTCGCCTTTGCCAAACCCATGTCCACCCCGCTCAGAACGGAGCAGTGATACCGGATCCCTTCCGGTTCGAGCAGTCCCGCCCGGAAATCGGATTCCGCCTCAAAATACCGGTTCGAAGCAGCTTCCGGCAGCGAACAGGTTTCGGTCTGAGGATCGGGGTAGGTTTTGAACCCGTAATATGTCACCGATGTAATA
The DNA here is from genome assembly GCA_964611475.1 of uncultured Verrucomicrobiota bacterium. Lineage (GTDB taxonomy): Bacteria > Verrucomicrobiota > Kiritimatiellia > SLOV01 > SLOV01 > CAUZEO01. The sequence continues at coordinate 3,636 of CAZTAB010000418.1, forward strand.
CTGTTCAGACGACCCCCGCTGTCCACCTGGTACGGCATGTCGATGGTATAAAGAATCGTATCGATTTGGTTGCTCAAACCCATGGAATGGATGTGATCAGACACCGGATCGTAGATGTCCGAATTGAAATCCGCCAACGAAATGGAAGCATTGGTCGTTGTACTGACATGCACGATTTGCCGCTCTGCCAGTGCGCGCCGGTCCTGATAGTACTGCCCGAGTTCCAGCGACCGCGTGCTGTTGTCGTTCACGACCACCACCACGTTTTGAGGACCGATTCCGGCCCAGAGAACCGTAGTCGCCAGGCAAGCCAGGGATGAGGTCAAAAGGTTGCGGATGTATGCGATTTTCCTCATTGTATGCAGAAAGTATTCTATATAACCCACAAAACACGGTTTTTCAATCTGGCCGGAGCTTTGCCAAAGACCATTCATGATGAACAGCCCTTCATGTTGCATCCTTGACCTGGACGGGACGCTGATCGATTCCCGAAAAGATTTGCAAAATGCGGTGAATCGAATGCGGCGGAAATTCGACTTGGAGCCACTGCCGATAGAAACCGTTACCGCCGCAATCGGGGACGGAGTGGGAAAACTTGTCGAACGCACGATCGGATCCAATACGCCGGATGTCTCAAGCGCGATGAAGTCATTTCGAGACGCATACCGGGAGAACCTGCACGACAACACCACACTTTACGCCGGGGTACCCGAGGGCCTTGCTCGAATGCATGGAGAGGGCATTCAGCTCGCAATTTGCAGCAACAAACCCAAAGCGCTTTGCGAAAGAATCCTTCGCCATTTTGAAGTCGACGCGCTGTTTTTCGAGATTTGCGGGGGGGATTCCTTCACGTATCGAAAACCGGATCCCAGGCCGATCCATCACATTCTCGAGGAGGGGAACGCCGGAGCCCCGGCCGCATGGATGGTTGGAGACCACGTCACGGACCTGAAAGCCGCAAGGCATGTCGGCGTGCGAAGCATTTTCGTCACCTACGGGTTCGGCCATTGCGACGGAGAAATCCCGACCCGCATTGCACATGACTTCACGGGCGCGGCAAACATCGTTCTCTCTGATCTGTCGACGAGGGATTCATAGGCTCTTCCAACTGCCGCGCAACCGCAGACACGCCCGGGATTCAGATTCGCTTCCAGCGCTGTGCCTTGAACTCGTACCGCGGCAACGATGCAGGCTCCACAACGTCCACGGGTACACGCAGCGCCAGGGCCCGCTCGATGTTCGCCTGCAACGACTCCCGGAGCTGGCGGCCATCCTCTTCCCCCGAGCGCGGCTCGATCCGCAGCTGGAGTTCCGGCAGGGAAGCCGACGTGTCAACGACGACCTCGTACTCCCCGATTCCGGCGATGGAGCGTACAATCTCGTCGACAGCAGATGGAAAGACGTTGACGCCCCGGACGCACACCATGTCGTCGCACCGCCCGAGGATCCCTCCCAACAGGGATAACTCGGCGGTACCGCACGCACAGGGTTCGCGCCGGGCTGCGCAAACCACGTCCCCTGTCCTGTAGCGAAGAAGCGGGGACCCGAGCCGGTCCAGCGTGGTCAGGATGAGTTCTCCGGTCTCGCCGTTCCCGACTGGCCGGCCTGAATCCCGGTCGACGACCTCCGGGAGGTAACTCGACTCCATGATATGGAGCACGTCGGGTTCCGACGGGCATGGATAGCTCACCGGCCCGATTTCGGTCATGCCATGTTGATCACGCACGCTCGCCCCGTTCCACAGGCCTGAAATCCGTCCGCGCACCGAGGGCAGACTTCCCCCGGGCTCGCCGGCGACGAGAAAGGTGGTGATCGCGAACTCGTTCGGTTTCAATCCACGCTCCGTCGCAACCTGCGCCAGCCGGATCGCATAGGTGGGTGTGCAACACACCACGTCGGCCTTCAGATCCCGCATCAGTTCGAGCCGGCTGGCCGATGAGAAGCCGCCGGTCGGAATGCATAGACACCCCATCGAGGCAGCGGCCTCAAATGCCGTCCAGAAACCCAGGAACGGGCCGAAGGAAAACGCAAAGAGGATCCGGCTTTCGTTCGTGACGCCGCAGACATCGTAAACCCGGCGCCAGTTGTCGAGCATGGCATTCCACGAGTCCGGTGTATCGAGCCACAGCAACGATCGGCCCGAGGTCCCGCTCGTTCTGCAAACGCGGGCGTAGGCCTCCTCCTCGATCGTCAGCATCGTACCGAACGGCGGATGGGAAAGCTGGTCCTCCATCCAATCCGTCCGCGTGGTGGGAGGAAACCGGGCACAGAAGTGGTCGATGTTGGCGTTGACTGGATCCACCCCGGCGTCACGAATCCGCGGCGCATAAAACTGATTTCGATCCGCTAGGAGGGCAAGGAGGACCCTCAGCTTCCGTTGCTGTAGCCGGCGAATTTCCAAGGAATCACCACAGCCTGGCGGCAATGCGGTCACCTACTGGGGCCCAGGTTGACGCATGTCCACCCCGGCCTGCGCATCCGCCGGAGCCGCCTTGGCGGCATGACCGGGAGGAGGTTTATAGAGGGTAACGAGAGCTCCCCCCAGCGCGGCCAGAAGAATGCCCGCATAGAAGGGAAGCCGGATGCTCTTCAATCCGTCCGCAGGAGGATGGAAGCAAATGGCCACAATTGCATTCACTATTGGCGCCCCGGCAAAAACAATCGACATGACGACGGCCGGTGACCCCTTTGCCCCGAAGGCCAGCAGGACACCGAACGCGCCGACGGCCCCCACAATTCCCGCGGCCAGCGACCACACCACCCCCCGGACCGGCATTGCCCACGAAGCGCCATCCGCCACCATGATCGCAACCGGCGCAAGAATCCCCATTAGGAAATAGGCTAATCCCACGAAAAGAAATGCCTTATATCGCCCGTGGGCGGGATCGCCCATGGCAACCTGGCCCGTATGCAGGAACACCCCGTACAGACCCCAGGCACAAACCGTCATGATCGCAAACAACAACCACATCATTCCTGCGCTTCCGTTCACTGGGATTCCTCCGTATCCTTGGTTCTTTGCCGACAAGAAACGTTCCCTGAACGATAACGCTTTCACGACGGATGGCAACCACCGGGATCCGCGAAGCGATCCGGCCACGGCTCCGGTTGCAACCGGCGTTTTCATTCAGTATGGTACCAGAGTCTTTCACCAACTGAAACTGGAGGCAAATCGACAGATCATGGACAGAAACCGCATTCGCTTCTTTCCTCCCGCCGGCCTTATCCTTTCGGTATTGCTGACGCCGCTCGCTGCTCCCATGTCCGCCGTTGCCGACGACTGGCCCTTTTTCCGCGGGCCTTCCCACAACGGAGTATCGGATGAAACCGGCTGGCAAGACACATGGCCGGAAGGAGCGCCCGTGGTTGCCTGGGAGCACGAGGCGGGCATCGGCGCTTCCTCCGTGGTGATCCAGGGCCGGCGGGTCGTCACCATGGGAAACAAGGATGACAAGGATGTCGTCGTCTGCCTGGGAGACGACGGGTCCAAGGAGTGGGAATTCATCTATCCCTCCAAGTTCCAGGCTCGCATGTTCGAAGGCGGCACCGCGTCCACCCCGACGATCTCCGGCAACCAGGTCTACACCCTCTCCCACGACGGGCAATTCCACTGCATCGACCTGGAAAAGGGCACCGAAGTCTGGCGACGACATCTACAGGAGGATTTTGGCGGCCGGCTGGCCCAGTGGGCCTACAGCGGTTCACCGCTCGTGGTCGGCGACATGGTCATCATCGACGCGGGCGGAGAAGGGGCCTCGACCCTGGCGCTGCACAAGGACACCGGGAAAAAGATCTGGACCGCGGGAGACGACATGCCGGGGTACGCGTGCCCGATTCCCTTCACTGACGGACGGCCCGGCGTCCTCCTATTCAAGGCAAAGCACCTTGTCGCAAATGCATTGGAAAACGGCCAGGAACTCTGGAGGGTGCCGTGGGAAACCAACTATGACGTAAACGCCTCCTCCCCATTCCAGATCGGAGATAAACTGTTCGTTTCGAGCGGTTATTCCACGGGCCGGGCCGTGCTGTTTCAATTGACCGGGAAAAGTCCCCGGGAATTGTGGAGGAATGATGAACTGAAGACGAAAATGAGCAGCTGCGCCTCGAGGGAAGGCTTCGCCTACGGGATCACCGAAAAGAAGGCACGCCTTCTCTGCCTGAATTTGAGCGACGGTTCGATTGTCTGGGAGCAGCGCGGATACAGTCAGTACGGGACACTTCTGATCGCCGGCGACCGGATCCTCTCCCTCACCGCAAGGGGGGAACTAATCATCGCAAAAGCGGACCCGGCCCGGTACACGGAGATATCCCGAGCAGAGGTTTTGGGCGGCCGATGCTGGGTGAACCCGGCGCTGGCCCACGGCCGGCTCTATTGCAAGAACAACGACGGTCGCCTCATCTGTCTCGATTTGCGTCCGTCAGCCTACGGGTCCGGAAGCTGATCCAGCGGTCAGGAACGCAACACCGCGAGGACACCTTCCGCCATGTTTTCCACGGAATAACGCTCCAGCACCGCGGCGCGCCCCGCGGCGCCCAGTGCCTGGTTCTTCCCAGAATCAAGGACCAGGTTCAGCAGCGCATGATCATATGCTGCATCGTCTTCCGGCGGGACGAGCACGCCCCCGCCGGTCGATTGAACCAGTTCATGAAATGCCGCGTGATCCGGCTGAACCAGGGGCACGCCACAGGCCAGTGCCTCCACCGCGTACAGCCCGAACGATTCCCCGTACAAGGCCGGAACGGACAACAAGGTCAGGCCGCGGTAGAATTGGATCTTGGCATCGCGGGAAAGGTTCGCGGCAATCGACACGTCCTCCTCTAGGCCAGCGGACTGCAGTTTTCCAACCTGCTCGTCCACGTAGGCCCTGTCGGCGCTCGTCATCGCCCCGCCGATGCGTAGACGCACCCGAGGGGCGATGTCTGGCTTCTGGCGAATCCGGATGTACGCATCGACCAACGCGTGCAGACCTTTCGCGGGGCACAATCGGGCGAAGTACCCGATCACTGGCGGTTCAGGCAGTCCGGCTCTTTCCTCGAACCCAGAGAAGTCTATTCCGTTCGGCACGGTATGCATTCGCTCCCGCGGGATCGCCAGCCGACATCCCATTACTTCACCGTAGTATCGGCTGACCGCGACGAACGCGTCCACATTTTCCGCATGAGATTGAAGAACGGACCAGGCCTGTTTAGACGCAGGCGGCGGCAAGTCGTCCAGAAACGAGTCCTCGCCCTGCAAGGTGCATACCAGGGGGACGTTCAGTTTCCGTTTCAGCGCGGTGCCGATGCCGAGAAGCAGGGCGTTGGAAACACAGAGGACATCCGGGCGGCCCTGCACGTCGAGCCACGCGGCAAGTCGCCGAACTTCCTTGACCTGACGCCCCTCTTCGCCCTGCAACATGGAAATCGTGAGCTCGCCAAGTTCATGCGTATTCGTCATCTGGTCGCCTCGGGCCAGGCGGCGCAGCAATCCGGGCTGATCCAGAATTCGGTCGAACCACCGGGGTGTTCGCCGGAACAGGCTGAATTTCTGCTGCAGGTAGACATTGACGCCGCCAAAAAAAATCGGAGCATCCGTCAAGTCGTTCTCTTCCAGAACAAGAGGCAGGTACAGCGGCACACAAAGCACGTCGTGCCCCAGTCGCCGCATTTCCCGCACCAAGGCGGCATCCCGCAGACAGCTGCCGCAATGAAAGTTCCCGGTGCCAGGAATGATGTACACTGCGTTCACGCAGAGAGTCGTCCGGGCAAGGCACCCCCGTGCGCCAGCGGGGCTGGCAGGGCCGCAAATTCCGCCACCACATCGAAAAGCGCTTTGAAGTCCCGGTCCAGACGGCCGATGAGGCAGTCCGTAAGATCGCCCTGAAGGTCGGGCTTCTTCCGCAGCACGTCACGAAAGCTGAACGCCTCGTCGTAAAAAGCGTAAACGAGATTTCGCATCGCCTCGATCCCGGCACACATGCGGTCCCCGTACTCGCGAAAATTGACAGCCGAAACGTCGTTCCTGCTCAACGCCGCATGCACGGCATCGGCCGCCATTTCCCCACTCTTGAGCGCCAGCAGCACACCGGAGGAAAACACCGGGTCAAGAAACGCAAAGGCGTCCCCCGCCAACACCAGCCCATCCCGGGCGCAGTACTCCGACCGGTACGAAAAATCGCTGGTCACCCGAAACGAGTCCGCGCGACGCCCCGGTGCAAGATGATCCTGGATCCACACATTGTTCGCCACCTCCCGCTCGAAGATCACCCTGCTATCCCGTGAGTCCCGGTACAGGTAATCACGCTCGCCCACGATGCCGACACTGACCAGGTCGTCCGCCAGCGGAATGTACCAGAACCAGTTCTTCCCCTCCACGTAGGCGACCGTGGTGGCGCCCTCATCCAGGCCCGCGTCACGCTTCGCGCCCCGGTAGTATGTCCAAATGGCAATCTTCTTCAACGCGGGATCGGGGACGCGCCACCGTTGGCGACCGACGGCGAACGCGCTCCGGCCGCTCGCGTCGATGGTAATCGGCGCGTAAAATTCGCGGCGCGCGCCCGAGTGGTCCTCGGCGCTGACACCGGTCACGGTGTCTCCGTTACGCAACAGTGATGTCACCTTTGTTTCCTGCATCACTTCCGCGCCATACCCGATGGCATTCTCGAGCAGCATCTCGTCGAAGCAGCTGCGGGTCACCTGCCAAGTCTGCGCCGCCTCGTGATTCAGGTGCCGGTTAAAATAGAACGGCTGGGACTGTTTTCCATCCGCATTAACAAACTGAACGCTGTATTTCTTCTGAAAATCGGATGAACGAAGCTTCTCGACCATCCCGATACGCTGCAGGGGAAAATAACAGTACGGCAGGAGAGATTCGCCGACCACATACCGGGGAAACCTTTCTTTTTCCAGGATCAGCGGTCGACGTCCGAGTTGCGCGAGAACGGTCGCCGCCGCACATCCGGCGGGACCGGCGCCGATAATCAACACGTCTGGTTGCACCTGTTTCATCGAGGCAGAATTTCCAGCACATCGGCAATGCACTCGCCGTTCCGGTTCATGATTCGGTTCTGCCGC
>CAZTAB010000419.1:0-12849 GCA_964611475.1 uncultured Verrucomicrobiota bacterium
CACAAATTTTTGCCGAAGTTCCTGCTCGCGCTCCACGAGGTCCCGGAGGGAGCGGTTGTTCCAGGTCTTCTCAAGCGCTTCCGAGGCGCTTTCCATTAATTCGCACAGCACCTGCCGTCCATCTTCCTGTGTGCCCCCGAGTGCTAATTTCTCGATGTCTAGGGGAGGGCCTTCGAAATGCCGAATCACGTCGCCAGACCGGATCAACGCGGGATCGCGGGCTAGCAGATAGCCTCCATCCTTGCCCCGCACGCTCGTGGTGAATCCGCCTTGTTTCAGGTCGCGTAGGATGGCCTCCAAAAAACGCCCGGGAATTTTTTGTTCGCGGGCGATTTCGGAGATCGGTACGGGTCCCTCATCGGCCCGTTTGGACAGCTCCAGCATGGCGAGGAGCGCATAAATGCACCGGTTTGATATCATCCGAAATTGCTTATCTACACTAACCCGGTAGATATAAGAGGAATTTGCAGGATTGTCAAACCGGGATCGTCCGATCAGAAGATGTGCCTGATGAAAGCCTACGCAGAAAAGAGCATTTTTTAAGGGGTTTTAGACGTTTTAGCTTAGTCAGGGGGATGCTTATAGTGATTGTTCCAGTTGAGAGAGTTGATCATGGTGGTCCCCGTCCGGGGTCGATTAGCTCTTCAAATGTGTTGACTGTGGCGGACAGACAAGTAGGTTGTGCGGCTCTTTGTCCGATAAACGTAGGGACATTCCGGAGCCTCTTCGCGGAAGCGCGCGAGAATCAACCTGAAGGGTAGTGGAAAGAAAATGGCAACGCATCTAATTGAGCCGCACGGTGGAGAATTGGTCAACCTGTATGTCAGCGAGGAGCGGGCAGCGGAGCTGAAAGTGGATTCGAAGGACTTCCCTTCCTGGGATCTTACGCCGCGCCAGGTTTGTGATCTGGAGTTGATCGCCAACGGGGGGGTTTCTCCGCTCCGTGGCTTTCTCGGTCAGGCGGACTACGAGAGCGTGTGTGACAAGATGCGGCTGGCAGATGGAACCATCTGGCCGATTCCGGTGACGCTCGATGTCTCGGAAGAGCTGGCGGCCAGCCTGGAGGCAGGCAGCCGGGTGGCCCTCCGGGATCTGGAAGGCAACATGCTGGCGGTATTGGGCGTATCAGACAAATGGCAGCCGGATCTGAATGCGGAAGCGGAGAAGGTGTACGGAACTGCGAATTCGGAGCATCCTGCGGTGGCGCACCTGATGAATCAAACCAACCCATGGTATATTGGGGGTACCATCGAAGCGGTCCAGCCACCGAAGTACTATGACTTTGTGCCGTCCCGCATGACTCCTGACGAAGTGCGCGGGCAGTTCGCGAAGCTGGGCTGGAGCAAGGTCGTCGCGTTTCAAACCCGGAACCCAATGCACCGGGCGCACCAAGAGCTTACTTTTCGGGCGGCGGCAGACCTTGAGGCGAACCTGCTGATCCACCCGGTGGTGGGCATGACCAAGCCGGGCGATGTAGATCATTACACACGTGTTCGTTGTTACCATGCGGTGTTGGGACACTATCCGGAGAACACGGTGTTTTTGAGCCTCCTGCCGCTCGCGATGAGAATGGGGGGGCCCCGAGAAGCGGTGTGGCATGCGATCATTCGCAAAAACTTCGGCTGTACGCACCTCATCGTCGGTCGGGATCATGCCGGTCCCGGCAGCGATTCGAAGGGGAATGAATTCTACGGCCCGTACGACGCGCAGGAACTACTGAAGGAACACGAGGAGGAGCTGGGCATCGCCATGGTTCCATTCAGGATGATGGTGTACGTGCCGGACGGAGACAAATACGTTCCGGTGGATGAGGTGGACGAGAATACCAAGACCGCATCCATATCGGGCACCGAATTGCGGGACCGCTTGGCCCAAGGCCGCGAAATTCCCCAGTGGTTTTCCTTCCCGGAGGTCGTGGATGAGCTGCGCCGGACCTATCCGCCGCGCAGCAAGCAGGGTTTCACGGTGTTTTTCACCGGTCTCAGCGGGTCGGGCAAGAGCACTATCGCGAACGTTCTGCTCGCGAAACTCTTGGAAATGGGTGGCCGCCCCGTGACATTGTGGGATGGGGACATCGTGCGGAAAAACCTTTCGAGCGAGCTTGGATTTTCGAAGGAGCACCGTGACATCAACATCCGGCGCATCGGGTTTGTGGCGGCCCAGGACACCAAGAACGGTGGCATTGCCATCTGCGCGCCCATTGCGCCTTACGACGGGGTGCGCAAGGAGAACCGTGCCGCCATTTCCGCGTACGGTGGGTACATCCTGGTGTACGTCAACACCTCGGTGGAAGAGTGCGAGAAGAGGGACACCAAGGGGCTTTACGCCAAGGCGCGCGCCGGCATCATTAAGGAGTTCACTGGTATTTCCGATCCCTATGAAGTTCCTGAGGACGCGGATCTCGTGTTGGAAACCGTTGGCACGACCCCTGAGGAGTGTGCCCAGCAGGTGATTCTGCACCTCGAAAAGGAAGGGTATATCGGGGCGGGATAACCGCTTTCGGATTTTGGTTCTGGCTTTCGGATGGATTTGAATTTCCACCGAGGTGAGTCCGAATTCTGGACTGACAGCAGGTCTGATGCTCGGCGTGCCACGTTGCCAGAGTCCAGCAATCCGCAGCATATCATCCTACTAATGCCTTTTTCTGGGGGGAAACAGGGATCGCCCTCGGCCCGGGACTTCCTCCGTATCCTTCCGAATTTTGCGGTGAGAACTGCGTATCCCCGGAGGGAGGGCCCAGGGCTGTCTTTGTTACCGCGGTGTGCGGCTTTTTTGTCGGAAGAACTAGCCGGTCTAGGTCGACGCCCCAACTGATGAGCGCATGTTACCGGGGTTGCGGCGCAGAGAGCGTTCCTCCGGCGAAATCCGGCGCAACCGTGGCAAGAAACAATTTGGTGCTCATTTGGTATTCTTCTTTCATTGTCCGGTGCCGGGATTTCCCCTGTTGTTCATTGCTTCTATATGCCTTCGGACAGCTCCCGGTAAATGAGTTGTAAAAGAAATGTCATGCACTACAATCCAAGTTCGTTCTGCGCGCAGAACGTGGGAGACAGGAGCAGGATGAGCACCGAAATCCAGCCGGCCCCTGACGATGGCGGGGGTGCAAAAGTTTCGACGGATCTATTGCTGGATCTGAACTTCGTTCCGGCATGGGCCCGGGCGCCTTCGCAGGAGAATCCCTACGTTGATCATCAGGGAGAACGGACTTCACGGGGTGATCGAAAATCCCGGGGTAAAGGCCGGCGGGGGGATGGTCGGGGCCGAAGGGACGGGTCTCCCCACGACAAGGGGCGCAGGCGAGAGGGACGGCCGCCTCACCGCGGACGGGATCGAGCGGGGGATTTGCAACGTGATCGCCAGCCGAGACGGGAGCCCGCTCCGCAGCCTATCCCGGTCGACGTGGCGTTTCTTCCCGAGCGGAACAAACTCGGCGCGATTGTCAAGGAGATGCACCGGACCCGGAAGGCCTACCCGATCATGGAACTGGCGTCCCTATTCATCGCCAAGGCGGATCATCACCTTCTCAAGCTTCAGCTCTCAGCGGGCAGGGAGGGTGACGGTGATCCGACCCTCTTTCAGTGCAAAGCCAATGGGCTGGTGTCCTCCGATCAGGCGGGGCTTGTAAAGCACTTGATGCTTCATCACCTTGAGGATTTCTACGATGTCGAAGTGGAGGAGGGAGAGGCCCCCACGGGAAACTTCGTGTGCGTAGGACGTTGTCGCATAACCCGTGAAATCTTGGGCCCGCCCAATCATCACGGCTTCCAGGCACGGATCCAGCAAATGGTCACGACCCGGTTTCCCGGCATGACCGCCGACGACTATCGGCAGAAGGTCGAAATCGTCCACGATCTTGAACTTGTAGAGCAGTGGAAAAACGAGAATCGACTTCAGAAAACGTACAAAGTTAAAAAAAGGGAATCCACGTCAGACAGTGTGGAAGGTGAGGAACCGGAAGATACCCGTGAGCGGATGACGGAGGAACAGGCGCGGCGACACTTTCAGGCGCAACTCGTTCCGAAACTGATCCAGTCCTGCCGCCGGGCGATTGTCCCGGCTCGCGTTGCGCAGAGCATTCCGGACCCGGCGCTGAAGCGTGAAATTCGCGAGGCGTGGCAGAAGGAAAGCCGGTTTCCCCTGTCCCTGAACCTTGCTATGCGCCCCGCGTTTCGTCACATGCGGCTCCACATTTTCAAGGTGAATCGGAAGGATGCCTTCGTGACTGCGGTGCATCCGAGACCGCTGGATTCCGGTGCCGCAATCGAGACCATCCGGGCGGAAATGGAGTTTCTTCGCGAACATCCCGGCTGTACGCGGCAGGATTTGGTGGACGGACTTCAGCCCGGCAATGACCCGAATTCGGCCGAAGTGACGGATGTGCTCAACAACCTCCGCTGGCTCATCGACCGGGGACATGTGATTGAGTTTTACAATGGCCGCTTATCGGTGCCAACGGCCATGCGCGCGCCCGAGAGCCGAGGGCAACAGCACCGAAGGCGAAGACACCGGAGAGGGGAGGGGAAGCCGCCTGGGGATCATGAGGCTCGGCGAGAGTCACCCGGGGATGGCGCGTCCGGTGCTTCGAATGCTTGAGGTCCCACCCGGTCAAATGGCCGAGATGGCTCCGCGCCATTCGAGTTGTGCGGCGAGGCCTGTGCGCACCGAGGTGGAAGGCCGGTACCCGAGGAGATCCGTTGCTTTGTCGATATTTGCCTGCGTGTGTTTCTGATCTCCCGGGGAAGTCGGGCCTGGACGGATATCGGCTTGCGTCGACGTAAGATCTTCGAGGAGGGAGATTACGTTGTTCAGACTGGCGACTTCGCCTCCTCCGATGTTGAATGTCTCACCGATAGATCGTTCCGGCTTTGTGGCAGCCAACCGAATTCCGTCGACGCAGTCCATCACAAAGGTGTTGCTCCGTGACTGCTTGCCAGTGCCGTGGCGGGTAAACGGCTTGGATTGCAGGAGGCAATCGATCAGAATTGAATACGCCATGTCCGGGCGCTGGCGGGGTCCGTATACGGAGAAGAGGCGCAGGATGGTGACCGGCAGGTCGAAATTCATCTCATAGGCCCGGCACAAGTGCTCCGCCGCAAGCTTGGTCAGTCCATAGGGCGATGCGGGTTCCAATTTTGATGTTTCCGGTCCGACGGCTTCCTTCCCATAAACGCTGGATGTGGAGGCGTAAATGAAGTGTTTCTCGCCGCCGTGGAGGGCGGCTTCCAGCAACCGCTGCGTTCCGTTCACGTTGCAAGAACTGTACAACGGGAATTCATTCCAGCTTCGTCGAAGGCCGGGCATGGCCGCCAGGTGGATCACCGTGTCGCAGCCTTCCAGCGCCTGGTCCAGCGAATCAGTCCGCAAATCCAGTTGCAGGAATTCAAATCGCGGATCCTTGCGTACGGACTCAAGGTTCCTTCTCTTGATTTCCGGGGAATAGTAGGGGATGAATGCGTCGATCCCGACCACGTCCAGACCGTCCCTGATCAGAGACTCGCAGAGATGGGATCCAACGAATCCGGCAGCGCCGGTAACCACACACCTTTTCATTTCTTCCCGGGAGCATGAGTGTCCGGCTCGAGGCTGGCAACAATCTTTTGGAGTTTCCGGGCAGAGCGCCAACGGTGCAGCATCAACGTAATTCCGGGAATTCTGCCTCAGGGAAAGGACAGGAAGCTTTTGAGGGTGCGTTTTGGCCCGTGAGGGCCGCAGGAGCGGTGTTTAGGTGGTTGTCTCGTCAGCGCTTTGCTTCTTGCTCTTTTCCAGATAAAGATTCTTGTCCGCCGCTTGGAGGATTTGTTCCACGTCCGGGTCGCCGTCTCCGGGCATCCAGCCCGCCATGCCGATGCTGACGAAGAGCGGAATTTGATGGGCGCCGAATTCCACGGACGCCCGCATCAGCTCCGTTGCAATTCGGCGCGCCGCCACATCCGCTCCGGCCGGATCTGTTTGGGAAAGTACGATGGCGAATTCGTCCCCTCCGACGCGGGAGAATACATCCGACTCCCGGATGGTTCCCCGGACTCTGTCTGCAAGGGCTCTCAAAACGGCGTCTCCGCCAGCATGTCCGTACGTATCGTTTATGTTTTTGAACGCATCGAGATCCAGGAGCAGCACACTCACGGGTGCATCGTGGCGGTGGGCGAGGCGGACGTGCCGGTGCAGTGCTTCCTCGAAACCCGCCCGGTTGAGAATGCCTGTTGTGGCATCCCGGTATGCTTCCCTGCGAAGTCGTCGCAACGCGGTCAGACTGGGTCCGAGCAGTGCTGTCACCGCGCCGACCAATTCATCGGTTTCTGCTTCGCCTTCCGCCAGCAGCAGTCCGCAAAACACGTCATCGGACTCAATGCGTCTTGTTATGAAATTGGCGGGTGTTCCCTTCGACACCTCCATTTTGCATGTCGTCAGCCCCCATTCAATGTCCGGCCGCGGCCCGGCGGATTCGGTCGCGGTGCGCCAGGCTTCCAGGATTGCCTTCCGTACCCTCGGTTGCGCAGCCTCGGCCGATATAATGCTGCATGCCCACTCCCCTTCGACCGACAGCATGCATGCCGCCGAGTGCGTGTGGGTTATTTGTCGCAGAACACCAGTCGCCAACTGGCAGGCCTCGATCGTGTTCACTGCCCGCGCGATCCGATTCCCCCAGGCGGGCCACTCAGCGAGAAGTTCCTCCAGTGCCACTGCCTTCGATGTTGTCTTCATGGATCTGCTCGGTTGCCGATTGACTTTTGATCTTTATTCGACAGCCTACTTACGATGGGAATCATCTCCATGCAAGGAAAGCATCTCATCCCGATTTCGCTCGTTTTCATCGGGGTACTCCTTTCCCTGACGGGAATGTTGTACTATTTGCTGGAACATAGCGGCCTCAAGGAAGCTGTCGAGGCGCAGCCGGCCGCCGTGAGCGAGCCTGCTCCGGTCGTGACGAACTCTCCCGCCCTGGCTCCTGCTCCCCCTACGGCGCCGGAGAATTCCGGACCTTCGGCGCGCGACATGTGGAAAGCCGGTGCGAAGATATTCCTGGAACCGGTCATTGAGGCTCCCGATGCCGCAGTCGAACTGGGCGAGCATGTTCGGGTATGCAGTTACAACATCGAGAATTTTGCAGATGGATACCAGGATGGCCCGAGGCGAACCACCGAACGACAACGCAGGCAGGCCTTTTTTGCCTCGGAGATCATCCGCGAAATCGATCCGGACATATTGATGATCCAGGAAATCGAAAACGAGCAGTCCCTTCGGTGGTTAAATGAATACTGCAACGACAGGTTTTCGGCTGGCTACATCACGTCGTTCAGCCGGCGCGGTAATCGGGTGAAGCTTAATCTCGCCGTGTTGTCGCGCATCCCGATCGACCAGGCCATGGAATTGGATTTTGGCGAGATGGACTTTCAGAACCCTCCGCCCCGGGGGCTCCTTCGATTTATGGTCAGCCTGGGCGGGAACCGCCGGCTTCTGTGTTACGTGACGCACCTGAAATCAAACTGGGGCTCGCCGGAGAAGAACGAAGCAAAGCGCCGGAATGCGATGCGCATCCTCCGCAAAGATATGGAACAGTTTGTGGCGGAGCAAACGGATACCGACTGGGAGATACTCATCGCCGGAGACATGAACGTGGATCCGGAGAATGAGCGATTCCGAAACGACCGGACGCTGAATCCTTTTTCCGATTACGTCGACCTGTGGCATGGACGCGCGATTTCCGAGCGAACCACGATCCCGACCCGCCATGGAAACTCTGATTTCGTTTTCCCTCCCGCTGCGTTCGACCGGATGCTTGTCAGCCCGGATCTCACGCAGATCCCGTGGAAAATGAGTCCCCTCGTATCATATCAACAGGGGGTCGATACGGAAGACAACAGCGCGGAACCTGGCGATTCCCGGCGGCATGTGTCGGACCATTATCCGGTGTACGGGGATATCCTGCGGAGCGAACAACCTACTTCATGAGCCCAAGGTTTTCTAACATCTGATCCACATCGGTGGTCGGCTGATTGCATACGAAATTTTCGCACACATAGGCCGTCGCCTTGTCATCGCGCTGAGACATTGCCGCGGTGTATGGCGCCAAGGCGGCCAACGACTTTCCTTCGTCTTCGCTGGAACGGAAGAGGACCACCGCGTTGGGCAGGAATGGTTTCCGGATCATCGCTACCATGTTGCCGGTGGACGAACTCCCTGGAGTACCTGCGATTACGATTTCGAAGGACGGGCCTACCGCGAAATCGAGTGCATTCATCAGCTGATTGAAACCGGAAGGCGCACGGCTCACCTGAGAACTGAAGGCCTTGAAAATGGAGTCCGCCTTCTTGTCATAGGTCGTGTTCCCCGTGATGCGAGCGAGTCTAAGAAAATTCCCGGCCGCGACGGAGTTCCCGGACGGAATGGCTCCGTCGTAGATCTCCTTGGCGCGAATGAGAAGCTTTTCGCTGTCATCCGCGGTGAGAAACAGACCGCCCTGGTCATCATCCCAGAACCGATCCAGCAGAACGTCGTTTAGCCGCTTGGCTTCCTCCAGGTATTTTACATTGAAGGTGGCCTCGTACAGTTCAAGCAGTCCCCAGGCCGCGAATGCATAGTCTTCCACGTGGCCGGAAAGACCGGCCTTGCCCGCTCGATACCGCTTGTAGAGGCGGCCGTTTGAATCGGTTAGGGTTTTCATCAGGAAGTCCGCCGCGCGGGTTGCCGCCTCAACGTACTTGGCATCGCCCAGGACCCGGTATCCCCGGGCAAGGGCGGCGATCATCAACCCGTTCCAGTCGGTGAGGATCTTGTCGTCCTTGAAAGGGTGGATCCGTTTTTCCCGCACATCGAAGAGTTTTTGTCGGATTGCCTCTAGTTTTTCGGCCAGGCCTTTCTCGTCCACGCCCAGTTTCTTTGCGCCCGCCGCCAGCTGATCGCTCAAGTGGGGAATATTGTCATTGCCGCTGTGACCACCAGCCTCATGGGTAAAATTCCCGCCCGGTTTCATATTGAAAACACGCGCATAGAGCTCCCCGTCTTCCTTCCCGAGGATTGATTTCACCTCGTCGGTCGTCCACACGTAGAACTTGCCCTCCACGCCTTCGCTGTCTGCGTCTTCGGCGCTGTAGAACCCGCCCTCCGGCGACGTCATGTCGCGAAGCACGTAGGTAAACACTTCACGGACGGTTTGTTTCAGTATCGGATTGTCGATCACTTGGGCTGCGTCCAGGTAGGCGATCGACACGAGCGCCTGGTCATAGAGCATTTTTTCGAAATGGGGAAGAAGCCACACCTGGTCAGTCGAATATCGGTGGAAGCCGAAACCAATCTGGTCGTACATGCCTCCCAGGCGCATCTCTACGAGGGTTTTCTCCACCATCTTCAACGCTTCGTCGTTTCCGCTCCGCTTTGCATAGCGGGTTAGGAACGTGAGATTCTGCGGTGTCGGAAATTTTGGTGCGGTGCCAAATCCTCCGTGTTGGGCATCGAATCGCCCCTGGAGCTGTTCAAAGGAGAGTGTCAGGGCCTTTTCGTCAAGTCCCGCGCCCGCCTGTGTCCGGTTCATCTGGGCGAGGTGTTGCGTGATCTGGTCGGCGCTTTCGATGACCTGTTCGCGCTTGTCTTTCCAGGCCGTGTGAATCTGAGGCAGCAGTTCCATCATGCCGGGACGGCCGAATCGGCTATCCTTGGGAAAATAGGTGCCGGCGAAAAACGGTTTCCGATCTGGCGTGAGCACCACGGTCATCGGCCATCCGCCGCTGCCGGTGATCGCCTGCGTTATGTCCATGTAGATCTTGTCGACATCAGGCCGTTCTTCCCGGTCTACCTTTACCGGAACGAAGAGTCGGTTCATCATCTCCGCGACTTCCGGATCTTCGAATGACTCGTGCTCCATCACGTGGCACCAGTGGCAAGTGGAATACCCCACCGACAGAAATACCGGCTTGTCTTCCTCGCGGGCCTTCTCAAATGCTTCGTCGCCCCAGGGGAACCAGTCGACCGGATTGCCGGCGTGCTGAAGGAGGTACGGGCTCTGCGAAAAAACAAGCCGGTTGTACTCGGGTCCTCCGTCCGGAGGAAGCTTGGCCAGTTCTTCCGGGGGAGGGATTGGCTTCCTTGCATGTGTGCTCATGTGGGATCCTTTGCTGGCGTCTTCGCCATTTGTTGAACTGGAGATCCAGATCAGGGCCACGGTGATCAGGAGAACCGACAATGTAAGTAGCCTGCTGCGACGACCTTTGTTCTCCATGGCGCGGGATCCTTTCTGGGAAAAGGGCTAGTCCCTGACCCTACGGGCTTGAAGTCAAGAATGCAAGAATTGCCACCGGGGGATGGGTCGTATCAGGCTCGAACCCTCTACACGCTCCGCGGCAGGAATGGCGGATGCGAGGCGGGTTTTCTCAAGCGGATTTTGCCACTGCATCGGCCGGGGCGATGGACCTCACTTCTCCATCCTCGATAATGCACAACTCGCCCTTCGACATGCATTTCCACTCTTCGTTTTCCGTGAGCGGCGTGGTGGCGACGATTGTGACGATGTCCCGGCCGGTTGTTTCCTCCCCGAAGTTGACGGTCATGTTCGCGTCTTTCAGGGTCGCTTTACCGAACGGTGCCCGGCGGGTCAGCCAACACATCTTGGTGCTGCAGTAGGCATAGAGCCTGCGTGAATCCGTCAGAATCATGTTGAAAATGCCCCGGGCGCGAAGCGTGTCGCACAGTTCCTGGAGGAGCTTTCCGGATCGTTCGGAATTCGGGGGTTGATCGGGATAGGCGCTGGTGATCTGGTCAAGAATCCAGCAAAAGGCGAACTCGCTGTCCGTGGAGCCGATGGGCCGATGCCGGCGGGGCTCGAGCGAGTCCAGGTTTCCCAGTTCGCCGTTGTGCGCAAAGCTCCAGGTTCGGCCCCAGAGATGGCGGGAGTAGGGGTGGGTGTTGATCAGGGAAACGTTCCCGACATTGGCCTGGCGAATGTGACTGATCACGACGTGGCTTTTAATCGAAGCCGTCTTGAACAAATTTGCAATCTCCGAGTTGGCCCCGGGGTGCGGGTCGTGGATCGAGCGGCCCCGGCCATCGACATAGAATACGATGCCCCAGCCGTCGCGGTGGGGTCCTCTGGTTCCCCCGCGCTCGATCAGGCCCGTAAAACTGAAGCAAATGTCCGTGGGGACATTGGCGCTCATGCCAAGTAGTTCACACAGGTTGGTTTGCGGTCGCCAGTCCTAACGTCGAACGGCGCGGGGATGTCTTCCCAGGATGACCGAAAGACTCGATCCTAGGACCCATGTACTCCGTGGAGGTTTCCACCTTGTGAATCCGGATTCAAGTGCGGTTGCCCTGGTGAGTTATTCCACGGTCGAAGCCGCGGGCCCGGGTCATGAGGAAGTGGATCGCTATTACGATCTGGAGTACTCGTCCGATCCTATGGCGGGAGCGTGGCAGGGTGTAACCGGTTATACCAATCTTGCCTGGAGATGGCAGCACGGTCACCTACACCAATTCCCTGGGCCGCACGCCTCTCTTCTACCGGGTGAAAACGTGGCTGCAATAAGGGGCCGGAAGGAAACTTTGAGTAGCAAGGTAACGAAGAGGACAAAGGCGGGAATACGGGGATTCTGCCTTCGTTCTTTCCATTGCCTTCTGCTCAAACCCGGATTGCCGAGCCTGTCTTGTCGGACTCGAAGCAGGCATCAATGATTTTCTGGATCTCGGCCCCGCGGGCGAAGTCGGGTTGATCCTGAGCGCCGGTTCGGACGGATTTGATGAAGCGTTGGTACATGTCGGGGGCCGGCGCGGCGCGGACGGTCTTCCAGGTGGCTTTATGCCGGTTCTTTCCCCGGCAGATTTGCAATTCGGTCGGAGACTGGTCGAGGTTGAGCCGGATGGCGCCTTCGTTGCCGTAGATGTCCACTGCAACCGTGTTCGCGTGACCGGTGGCCCAGCGCGTGGTGTGAAGGGTTCCCAGTGCTCCGTTGCAGAACTCGATCTCCATGAGCGCCGTATCATTCGCGTCCAGCATGTATTCTCCCAGCCGGTTTTTCGGATATTTCGGAAAGGTTTTGAGCGTGCAGCGAACTCGCACGGCGGGCCCAACCGGGTACGATGCAAAGTCCAGAAGATGCACCCCGATGTCACCCAGAACGCCCCGGCTGCCGTGCCGGGTAGAAAGGCGCCACTGGAACGAAGGCGTTTTTTTCCAGTCGCCCCAGACATTGCCGGATAGCCACGATTGGAGGTAGGCGCCGTGAACATGGATGGGCGTCCCGATGGCGCCGTCCTGGATCAACCGGTGCGCCCGGTGAATTGCGGAGGCGTTACGGTAGGAGAAGTTCACCATGTTGATCACGCCTTTTCGTTTCGCGGCCTGCGCCATCTTGCGGGCGTCCGCGTATGAAGTCGCGAGCGGCTTTTCGCAAAACACATGTTTCCCTGCCTTGATCGCGGCCAGGGAGACCGGTGCGTGGCCGGCGTCCGATGTGACAACAGCCACCGCGTCGATGTCGGCTTGTGCAAGCATGTCGTCGACGGATGTGAAAGTCTGGGGGACATTGAATTCCTCCGCGAACCGCTTCACTGCGGCCTTCCGGCTGTCGCAGGCAGCCACGATCTTGACGCCCCGCATTACCGAGTAGGCTCGTCCGTGGGTGTAACCCATGCCGCCGGTTCCGATGACGCTAACCTTTATCATGATGTCGCAAAAGGGGTGAGGGCTTGATGCGGTCTACGGAGGGGCTGTGCTCGTGGCATGAACAAAAAACCTTGCACCCGCCCATCTGTTTCAACCATCCCGTCAATGCACACTCCCGCCCCAGGGTCGGAGTGGTTCGGGCGCTTTCTCGACCGGGACGGTCGGACAGGTGGCGATCCACCGGTCCTCCGTCGGCG
>CAZTAB010000420.1:0-6168 GCA_964611475.1 uncultured Verrucomicrobiota bacterium
CCGCCATCCCCGACATCCCCGGCATCATGCCCATCATGCCCATCTCCTCCTCGAACACTTCGCGCTCCACCCGCTCAAGGAAGAAAATCCCGTGGTCGAACAGGAGTTGGGAGCAGTTCCTCACCACTTCCAGTTGCTGAACCAGCCGCGGCACTTGCTTCTGGGTCGGGGGTTTTCCCGCCCGGTAGGCATCAAATCCGAAGAAGAACCCCGAAGGAAGCATGACATTCTGATTCGTCGCGCTTAAGGTCAACGAATCCACAGTGGTTTCCAGCAGACCGGCAAACTGGGCCCGCTCGATTTCGACCCGGGTCACCTCACCCACGCAAAGTTTCTCCTGCAGATCAGCAAAGAACTGCTCGCCTTCCATCAGGTTCGAGTTGATGACGGAAACATTCGGTGGCGACGGGTAGGGTTTGGCCCCGCTAAGCGAACTGTAGCGCTCTTCCGACTCCTCCAGCTTGCTCTTCACCTCGACGTATTGACTTCGGTTCAGCATCAGGAGGAAAAACAGGCCACCCCCGCCGACAAGCATGATCAGTATAAAGACAATTAAAAAGAGATGCTTTTTCATGATCAGAACTTGAGCGGTTCGGCGAGTTCGATTTTAATTTTGAATTGCCGCGTCGGTTCCCCGACCTGCGGCGGGCGCTGCTCGGTAATCTCGGTCCCCTCGTCGTCGAAAAATTCGGAGCTTTTCAAGCTGTCCCTGAACGCGCGGACAGACTCCCAGTCGGGAACCTTGTCTTCGTACCCAACGCCGGTGATCTCAATGTAACGGACCGGCGGGTCGACCTCCATCCCGCCCGCGCCGAGCATGGGACCAGCGCCAGGCGGCATCATCCCGCCGCCGCCCCCCAAGGAGCTAAAATCATCCATTTCCGTCTTCGGCAAAAACGAGATCAGGTAGATGCCGTCAGGAACGCGGCTCCGGATGTCCGAGACGAGCCGGTTCCAGATCTCCCGCTTCGGAAAAAGTTTCTGGATCGTCTCGATACGCTTGGTCACCTTCCCTACCTTCGTCTGCGCCTGGTTGACCTGGCGGCTGAACCCGCCAAGCCTTTGCACATCTCGGTCGACCTTCTCAAATTTCGCTTCCGCCAACTGGGTCATCTTGAAGTAAAATCCGCACCAGGTCAGTAGGATCAGGATCAGGCCCACCCCGGACAGGACGAACAGCGGGCGCCGCCGACGCATCTCCTTGTCCGCCAGCACCCGCGGGGGCATGAGATCGATCTCGATGGGACAGCTGAGCACCCGTCGCAACGCGAGGCCCACCACCTGCCCAAGCACGTTCACGTTGGCCGCAATTTCCTCCGCATCAACGCCATCCGTCACCGCCACGTTTTCGAACGGATTAAAGAAGCCCACGTTGACCTGCAGTTTCTCGCGAAAGAACGAGTCGGCCCCGGGAATGGCGGAGGTGCCGCCGGAGAGCAGGACGTGCTCGGGTTTCCCGCCACCCTGCTGCCCCCGGTAGAAATTGATGGAGCGGTTGATCTCCGCGTGCATGCGAGTCATGACATTGCGGACAATCTTGGATATCCGCTGCACCGTCTCGTCGCCCCGAATCTCGGCCGCCCCGCCGACACCGACCACCGCATGATCGATCTTAAGCTGCTCCGCCTCGTTGAAAGGAATGTCCAGCTCGCGCGCGATGCCCTGGGTGATGGTGTTGCCTGCAACGGGGATGCTGCGGAGGAAAACCCGTCCGGATTCAAGAAAAATCAGGTCCGTGGAACGGGCCCCGATATCGATGAGGAGCTGGCAACCCGCGGAACCCTCGATGTTGTAGCGGGCCGCATTATACAGCGCCATGGGGGCCACGTCGATGAGGTCTGGCGCCAACCCAGCCTCCTCAACCGCATCGGTCAGCGACTCGATAATCTCCCCCTTGATGGCCGCCAACATGACGTCCAGTTCCTTGTCACCGGTCCCAATAAGCTGGTAGTCCCAGACCACCTCCTCAATGGGAAACGGGACGTTCTGCTGCGCCTCGTAGGCCACGATCTGATCCACCTTTTCACGGTCCACCGGCGGCAACTTGACGAACCGGGAGAAAACCGTTTGCCCAGAGACACTTAGGACCACGAGCCCGGGACGGATCTGGCGCTCCTTCAACATCTCCTTGATGGTCAGCACGAGGTATCGGCCGCGCTCCTCATCGTCCCCCGGTCCCAGACCCAACGAGCCGATGGCGAAATTCGTGAGCTCGATTGAACCGTCATCGCCCTTCTCGAACTCGGCGAGCTTTATGCCGCTTGAACCGATGTCGAGAGCAAGAATAGCTTCAGATTTCAGCATCACTGGCTTTCGTTACACTAGCGCCGCGCCGAGGCCCCGGGTTTGACCATGTCGTAATATCCCCGGTTCACCATTCCGAACGGGGTATCGCCTCTCGCCAGCAACTGCCCCGACACCGGCTGCAGCTTGGTCCACCAGGGCTCCCGGGCCTCGGGCTCGCCCAGGCTGCCGACTTCCTGCCCGCGGTGCTTCAGCAGAACAGCGATCTGCTCCACGTCGCCGTAGCGATCCAGCGTGTCGGGATGAATAAACATATAGGCGTTGTGGTTCCCCTGTTTTACGTTGATGTACGTATTGTCCCCCGCGAGCATCAGGTACTTGCTGCCGGGGTCGGACGCGACGTCCCGGGAGCGGGAAGGCTTAAAAAGGGCAAAAAAGGTGACGTTTACGTCATCGGTCCACTCCGGCGCAGACTCGTAAACCGCGTGCAGTATGAACCATGCACGCTTTTCATCAGGGGAGCTGACTCCGCGTGCGTCGAATCGATTGGAAACGTTGGCCCGGAACTCTGGCTCAGGCACCGACCTGCCCGAAAGATCTAGCAGGCGGACCTGAACCCGCTTCGACGTTTCGCGGCGTTGCGCATCCGCAGGCACGGCCGTCAGCCACGCCGCCACAAGGGCGACGGGGACGGCGAACCGCCGCAGAAATAGACTGCAACCAGACCGCTCGCGCATCACTTCTCCCGCTATCTTGATGACTACAATCGAACCTACCCCACAGGCGGGTCCGCTGTAAATCCGACAGAGAATAAGGAGAGTCCCATTTCCCGTCAAAGAATAATTCCCGCCGTTGTAAATCAGTGATCCAGGCTCCCCTCCAGGATCCTTCCACCGTCCGCCCCCCGAGTCTTCCACGGAGCCGGACAGGGCTCCATGTTCAGGCTAGGGGATACGAGCAGAAAGGCAACCCAAATCCTTGTTGGTGGGCCCTCTGCCTTCATCTGGCAGCCCCCCCCCACTAAAACTCGCGACGCCTGAGCCTTAAGGCTGGATCAAGAGGCCTGGCTATCTGCGTCCGGCTATACCAACAATAAGAATCCGGGGATAAAGATTTCGGTGAAAGGATTGGCGATCGACCTTTCTCAAGTTCGAGAAAGTCGACGATGGGAAAGACAAAACAACGTTTATGATGCAAGACCAGACAACCATGAACGGCTCATGGAGGACCAAGAGCGTGGTCGTCAGACGAACCCGGGCAGTGACTTGCCGGTGTTACTCGTCCAGCCAAACAAGGTTTCGCACGAACATCTCGTGGTGATACTCCCCATTGGGCTGCTGGACCGGAAGCGGGTCGCGCCAGACCAAAGCCACCGCACGCTTCTCCGCCACGACGTTCGTTGACTTTGGGGCAAAAACCTCCGCTATGGCCATCACGGTGTAGAGATTCTGCCGGGTCCCGAGCAACCCGTAGGCATCGGAGACAAGATTCTCCGCCGTGGCCGCATCGGGAATCTTCATGGGCAACGCGTTCATCAAGTGCGTCGAGGATACGCGCTCCGCCAGGGTTGCCCGGTTGGTGTAGGTCAGAACCTGGGGCGTATTGGTCGCAATCCCATTGTTGAGAAGGACCTGCTCCACCATGCGGGCATCGTTCGTGGTCAGCCGGGTGCCGATCGGCTGACCCGGCACGCTCCGAACCGGCGACCAGACAAACGCCGACGCGAGAACATCCTCAACATCGGAGTTCAGGTTGATGAAACCCTTTTCCCCCGCCGGAGGGGCGAAATGCTCCACCATGTTGGCCGTGGACTCGGGATCGGGTCCCAGGAGCCGGATGGTTTTCCAAGGATGGTCCTCATCATAGAGAAGCTGCCCAAGTTCCCCTATCGACTCCATCGGGCCGTTGCGTACATACATAAGTGTGGTGCCGTCGATGATCTCCGGGCCATTGGAGGAAAAATAATCAGTCATGCGCTGATTCGGGGAGCCCATGGTTCCCGAGCCATCCCCCCAGTGGTCCGTCGCCGGATCAGGTCCAGGCTCCCAGCGCCAGTTGATTCTCGGGTCATTGGCTTCCCTGTACAAGGTGGCCTCATGGGTTCCGTACGGAATCGGATCCGGCGGCAATCCAAGGTCATTCGCCCATGTCGGGACCTCGAAAACCAGCTGGTCGACCACCTCTCCCGTGGCCTTCTCAATGACCGCGATCTCGACAACACCGTACGAATTGCCAAAGGCCGGGCTGGGACCTCCGTTCGGGATGGTCACGCTGAATCGTTGCCGGGCAGGGTCGTCCAGTTGATGCACATCGTAGAAGCTCGAAGATCCCGCATACCGTTCCAGCGTGATGTCCTGAATCCTCATGCGTAGATCGGCCGGCGCCGCCGCCGGCACCATCCCCAGGATCACAAGGTCGCGAAGTTCAACCTCGTAGCGGTTGATATCCGGCGACGAACTTGCATGGAAGGGAATCCAGGTCTCGGCCATCACCTCGATAATACTGGTCACGACCGTGTTGGGCGGTATCTGTCCGTCCGACCGGATATCCAGCGTATGCTTGAGCATCACCTCGTTCAGCATGGGCACCGCTTCGGTGCAAATCGCCTGCATCAAACGTGGGCGGTTTGTAAATAGCCGCCCAGGATCGGACACGGGCATTTGAGACGAGAACTCGCCATTGCAGGGAACGTTGTCTCCGTCAATGTAGTCGCGAATGTTCGCGGCCAACTGATTCAGCTTCTCCGGGTTTCCAGCGACCGACAGATCAACCCCCGAATGGGCAATCGCCAGCCCGATGGCTATCATCGCGTCCTGGGCCTCCGTGCTATCGGAACCAGCCCCATGGTCAAAATTAATGCCGGAAACCGTCCCCTGGAAATCGAAATGGACGGTTTCGCGATCAAGGGCCGTGTTCCAGTAGTTGGACGGAAACAGAGAATACGGCTGCATCAGCTTGTTCTCCCCGTCGACCAGAAGGGGGTTCGCGAGCATTTCAACATCCGGGCGGGTGTCAAACGCCCCCCAGTTGGACTGGCGCTGGGAAGCAAACGTAATGAACTGGCCGTCTCTCACATCCATCAGGTCGATTTCGCTGACATCGACGCCATGGTTCCGCGCCGAACCACCCGCAACACTCCCGTCGACATACCCGCTGATATCGCAGGCAATGAACGCGATCCGGCCAGTCAGCGCGGGTGCGGCAATCGATCCCCCGGAGATGGAGATCCGCTCCCATTCCGGATCGTGCGTTGCCGGATCCTCCAAAACAGTGATCAAATCGGGAGGCAGGTACATGCTCCCGGTGCCGTCCAGGAAATCAGCCTTGTCCTTGGTCCCCCCGGATCCGGCCGTGCGCCCGGACGCGGGCACGACCCGGGGCGCGAGCAGCAGGAAATTCTGGCCGTCCAGATCGGGGTCCGAATCCATGTCCAGGTAGTCCATGGCACGGGAAATGGCCGTATCGACCATCTGCTTTGCCCTCAGCGAATCGATGTTGTTTCGCCCGGCAATCTGATCCGTCCGCAGGGCCGTGGCAAAGGCGATGCCAAGGATCAGCAGGATTGAAAGGATCCCCAGCACGATCACCAGGGCGATTCCGTCCTGTTCCCGAGATCTTCCGGCACTCTTCATGCGCATCTTCACCTTCACCCAAACTACCCGTCCCGGCTGCTGTACCCTTGCCGGTTCTTGAAATGCACCCGCGTTCCGTATCCTCGCGACCACTTTTTGACGTACTCTTCACGCTTGCCAGGGTCCTGCATCAGGGCCGCCCGCTGCGCGGCTGTGTCGCTGAGCGTCTCGAGGTAAATATCGACATACACAGGCAGCTTTGCCCAAGCACCGGTTGCTCCAAAATCGATGGGCATCGGGGAATTCACATCCTGATAGGCGCGGACCTGGAACGCCGAATTGGTTTCGGCGA
>CAZTAB010000421.1:0-4391 GCA_964611475.1 uncultured Verrucomicrobiota bacterium
CAGTGCCGTTGGTCAGCACCAGGCACGGGCGCCGGTCCACCGCGTAGGACAGGATCCGCACAAAGTCATCGACGACGAACGGCTCCCCGCCGGTGAATGAAAGCTGCTTGACGCCCATCCCCATCGCCTCGTCAATAAAGGGGCGAGCGTCCTCGAAGGCCAGAGGGTTGATGCGATTGTCTCCCGGCTTCGACCCCTCGAGGCAGAACGGGCAACGAAGATTGCAGGTGGTACCGGTATGGAACCAGAGCTCGGCCAACTCCTCGGGCTGAATATACCCGCGCGAATCGCCCCCGGGAGTGAACAGCCAATCGCGGCCCGTGATGTGGTGCAACCTGTCAGCCCCCATGCTTGGCATTGAAAAAGCACTCCCTGTGAATGTGGATGATCGGCACTCCCCGGCCCTCCAGCCAGCTGCTGACCTCGTCGATCATCGTGTCGAGGCCGCACAGGAAGTAGTGGCACTCTGGAGTGCACGGCATATGGTCGAGTAAATCAACGACCCTTCCGTGATGCGCTTCCGGGCAGACCTCGCCGGACACGGCCAGCCTAAAATTGCAGAGGTCCCGGATCACGGGGACAGAAACAGCATCGCGCAGGATCCGGACCCCATACAGGCACAACACGGGCGGCGATTCGGGCCGCGACAGGAGGTAGGAAAGAAAGGGTGAGATTCCCGTCCCGGTCGCGACGAATACAAAGGGGGCATTCTGCCCGTTTGGACCCGGCCGAAACCAGCCGAACGGAGGGCTGGCCTTCACCCACTCCCCCGGCCTACGCGAAGCGAGAAAGGGGCTCACCTGCCCCGAATCCATTCGGCGAAAAACAAAGCGAAGCTCGTCCTCCCCTATCCCGGAAGCGACGCTGTATGGCCGAGAACAAACCTGATCCGCTCCAAAGAGCGCGATGCAATCCCCAGGCACAAAATCCAGACCGTTTCTGTCGAATACGATCTCAAAGATTCCATCGCTGTGCTGCAGCACACCCTTTACTTTCAATCCTTCGATCATAAAGCCCCGCTTGCCCGCGGCATGGCCAGCCGTTGCTGGAAATCTTACATGGCCGCGGCCGAGGAGCAAGGATGGATGGGAATCGGCCTCCCCAGCAAAATCAAAAGCAGCACGGGAGGCGACGGATGCGGAATCCGAGCCAACCCCAAGATGCTGTCCGGGTGAATCACGCGAACGAAAACGGCGCAAGGGAAAACGAGACCCCGTGCTTGGGAAAAAACAAAGACCAAGCAAAGGGCGAGGGAACAGGATATCCGGCACTGGGCTCCACTCCAGGAAACCTGCACGAAGCCTCCCCCAGGGGAGAGCGGAATCCCCATTCCTCACTATTCAGTCATTCCGGGACCCGGAGCCGTCCGCCGCCGCCGAAAATCATGGTTCTCCGCCAAGAACCCGAAGAATCGCCAACTCAAGAATCAGGTCGTTCGGCAGGGAGGATGAGACAAGCTGCTGATGCGTATCTACCAGACGATCCAGGGCCCGGACCAGATCCCGTCGTTTATGACCCTTCGCCTGGCCGGCAAGCTTGAGCGCACGGTACGGGTTATAGTTGCGTGGATCCCGCAAGAGCGAAGAACAATACGCGTCCAATCCAGGATCGTCGGACCAAACCAGTTCGTCGCGATGCCCACGGGCGAGCGAGCACCAACTTCTTTCCAGGCAGCACCGGAATATCAGGAGTTCCCGGTACCACTGCTCCATCCGGAAAATCAGCCCCACGGGACTCTCGCCCTGAAACAGGAGATGACGCAGGCCGCGGATGGCTTCCACCGGCTT
The DNA here is from genome assembly GCA_964611475.1 of uncultured Verrucomicrobiota bacterium. Taxonomy (GTDB): domain Bacteria; phylum Verrucomicrobiota; class Kiritimatiellia; order SLOV01; family SLOV01; genus CAUZEO01. Next base: position 1,788 of record CAZTAB010000421.1, read on the forward strand.
CCGGTCCCCGATTGCATCGGCGAGTTCCCATCCACTGGTCTCCCGCGACGGGGACACGATCTCGGAGATGGCAGTATCGGTCACGGATCCCGACTCCCCCACATAGGCCCTGACTTTCTCCACTTCCTGAGCAAGTTGGCGCGAGTCGGTTCCGGCTTTTTCCACGAACTTCCCGACCACAGCGGCGGAGGCCGAGAGGTTCGCCTCCCCGAAAAGGATGGCGGCCTGGCTCACCGCCGCCTTGTCGCGCAGGTACGCCTTGTCCGGCATCGCGTACTCAAGCGCCACGCCCGCATCCCTGCACGCGCGGTACAGGGTCAGCCGCTTGTCGAGACCGGGGGCTCCGACAATTAGCCTGACTCCATCCTGCAGCCCCACCCTGATTTCAGCGACCAGTTTCTCGAGCGCTTCCTTCACTGCTTCAGACTGCATGACGGGCGCCTTGCGGAAAAAGGCGATGTCACGAAACCAGACGACTTTCTCCACACCGAAAAACCCGATCGTCTGTAACGCGTCGATACACGAGCCAATCGAGCGAACCGCTTCCGCAACCGTCACCGCTTCCCGCGCGTCGATTGTTTCAAGGCCCAGGGTTTGATCCTCCAGCGGGCAAAACCGGTCGCCCAGTTTCCGCCCGTTTTCGGCAATCAGAAATTCATCTCCGCCATGCAGCAGGAACACCTGCCCGTCCGGAAGGTCTTGGATAGGCGGAGGTGGGCCTGCAGAACCCCTCTTCTGCACGCGGGAAGCCATAAAATCTCCTTTTTCTATATTTTTACGCAAAACGGGTGCCTATGCGAGTTGAATCATTGCATCCTCAGGGGCAACAACTTAGTCAAGGAGGGGAGATTTCCCCCTGGAAGGCTCGACATCTGTAACATTATCCAGCAAAGTAAGAAGGATTTGACGTCCGAGGACGTTTACGGAGCAGTTTTCTCTCGGTAATTATGTGCATCAGCACAGCAGGATTTGCGGAGATTCAGTCGAGCTTTCTGGAAGTTGACCTTCCTGGCCACTCCACCCCACACCGCCCCCGGGCATAATTTGCCCCGCCCAATCACCATCCATGACTGAAAAGACCATTCACTTCGACAATGCCACCGAGGCGGCGGAATTGACGGGGTATCATTCGGAAGTCCTGAACACGGTGGAGACGGAACTCGACGTTCACGTGGTGTCGCGCGACACGTGGGTCCGCGTTGAGGGCGAGGCAAAGAATGTCGACACCGTAGATCGCTTCTTCCAGTGCCTCCGAAAGGCGCGAAACCGCGGGGCGTACCGTCCCGAACACAGCGTGCAATTCACTCTTGAAGCCTTCAGGCAAGGCCGGGAGCAGGATATCGAACGGCTTCTGGACAGCGGGATCCCCGTGGGCCGCGGCAAGCCAAACGTGTTTCCCCGGACATTCGGACAATACGCCTACGTCCACGAGGTGCTGGACAAGGACATTGCTTTCGGGATCGGGCCGGCCGGGACGGGCAAGACATATCTGGCCATGGCCCTCGCCGTTTCCGCGCTGGTGCAGGAAAAAGTGTCCCGTATCATCCTTGCGCGACCCGCAATCGAGGCCGGGGAGACACTGGGCTACCTGCCTGGCGACATGTACCAGAAAGTACTTCCCTACTTGCGTCCACTTTATGATGCGCTCTACGACATGATTGATGCAGACCAGGTGCAGAAGCACCTCGACCAGGGAGTCATAGAGGTCGCGCCCATCGCGTACATGCGGGGCCGGACATTGAACAATTCGTTTATCATTCTCGACGAGGCGCAAAATACGACACCGGAACAGATGCTGATGTTCCTCACGCGAATGGGATTTGGCTCGACCTGCGTCGTTACCGGGGATTTGACACAGATCGACCTTCCCCCGAACAAATCATCCGGCCTGCTGGAAGCTCGGAATACGCTCGCTCGCGTCAAGGACATCGGGATCGCGAACCTCACGGACGAGGACGTGGTGCGGCACAAGCTCGTGCAGCAGATCGTCAGGGCATACCGGGAACGCCGTGGCGGCGAAGGGAAACGGGGACAATGACGGTCGCTCAACTATCCGCCCAGCGCACGCGCAAGCAGCGACGCAATGGTTCAGAGTCGATCTTCCGACGCCGTCCGAACAAGAACCTGTTCTACTCGATGCTTGTCGGCGGCCTGCTGTGGGCCTCCGTTGTATTTCTGTATTACGTCGGCGGCACGGTAAGTCATACCGACGTGGTCATCGGGCAGCGCGCCCAAAGCACTGTGGTCGCGGCGGTTGGATTTGGCTGCACCGATCTCGCGGGCACCGAGTTATTGAAGAAACAGGCTGCCGCAAACGTGCACCCGGTGTTTACCATCGACATGACTGGATTCAACACCTCGTCGCGAACCCTGGCCAAGTTCTACGACCGGATGGCGCTGTTGAGGGAGCAGGAGGCCGAAGCGGGCCTCTCCCCGGATGACTTCCGCGCTGAAGTCAGCGACATGGTGTATCTACTGGGTTTGGCGCTGGAGCCGGAAGACGCCCTGGCCCTCGCCCCCGCGGAGGGCTCGGAGGAAATCGCCGCCGCCATTCACAGGGAAATGGCCCGGGTGTGGGAATCCGGGATTATATCCGAAAGAGAG
>CAZTAB010000422.1:0-32348 GCA_964611475.1 uncultured Verrucomicrobiota bacterium
AACGGCGAACTTCCGGGGCATCACTTCAACGCCGGCTCGCCGCGACCGGAAACGAAACCGAAACCTGAGCCTCGCTCAGCCGCCCGCATGATATCATGAACGTAATCTCGCCGGATTGATCCGCACCCTGAACATACGCCCTGCCCATCCCCCGTTCGATCGGGATCAGGCCGCTCTCCCGGTGACAGAGAACCTGCGCCGGACCATGGACACGGACCTCCGCGTCACTGCTGTAGTCCAACACATTGTTGCCCCGCGCATCCACCGCCTCGATATCCAGCCAGGCAATTTCGTGTAAATCGTCCGCCGGGGCCGAGCACTGCGCCCGCAGGGCCGTTGCCGGGCCCCAGGGCTCCAACGAATGGGTTACAGCCTGATCATTCCATGTCCCCTCCGCGTCCACCTGTTCTCCTGAAAATTCAACGGAGCAGACGGCATAGGGATCCGGCTCCAACATGTGGACGGTTTTGCCGGCGGTTGAAATGGCAACCCGGCCGCAATTCGACAAGACGTGAAGCTCGCGGGCCGTCGCTCCGGCGGCCTCGCTCCAGTCTCCCGCGATCAGCAAACACGGTCGCTCGTCGAAAAGCGCCTTCAACAAGAACGCAGACAGCTTCGGGATGCGCCAGGCATCCACGATCCCGGGAAACCTCACGTACCTCTGCTTTCGAAGAGTGGCATAATCGCTGAAACACCAGATGGCTTGTCCGGCCAGAGACGCCCGATCCCCAAGCACGGACAAGTCCTTTAGGATCTTCTGCACCTGCGCGACCTGCTGCGAGAAATCGGCCCTCGGTGTGGGATGCAGGCTGCATTCACTAACGACGACCGATCCATTGCGGCTTTCCCGTTCAGCTTCCTTCAGGCAGGTAATCTCGTAGTTGATGCCCAGGACATCGGGAATGCCCAGCGTGTTGCGCCGCCGCCCACGGTGCAAGTGGTTCTCCGCGTACACCGTGGGCCTGGTATCGTCCAGTTCCCGGCAAATCCGCCGAAGCTCCAGGTACGCCTTCCGGTGTCGGCCTTCATTTCCCATGCCCCAGAGAACCACGGACGGGTGATGCCGGTCGCGACGAACGAGGTCCCGCATCTGCCTGCGCGCATTCTTCAGCCATCCGCCCCCGCGAACACTTTTCCATGTGGCTATCTCCGCGTATATCAGGATCCCCAACTCGTCACAGGCATCCAGGAAGACGGGATGCTGTGGATAGTGGGACAAGCGGACGAAATTGCACCCGAACTCGCGCAGCAACTCCGCGTCATGGCGGTGCAACCCGGGAGTCATGGCGTTTCCAATTCCGGGAATGCTCTCATGCCGGTTGCATCCGCGCAGCGCCACTCTCTCCCCGTTCAGGAAACAGCCGTCCCGGGTAAACTCGACGGACCGAATGCCCGTCCGGAACGAAATACGGTCCAGAACCTCCCCGGCCAGCAGTTCCACTTCGACGGAGTAAAGGGCCGGGTCGGACAATTGCCAGAGCTCGGGTCGGAATAATTCCGCCCCCGAAATCTCCACTACGGACACGGTTCCGGGTTCGACAACAATTTCTTCCGAACTGTATGCGGAAACGTCGCCCCCTTTGGATGACGCCAATCGCCACCGAACGTGCACACCCTGCGGGGATTCCGTTCGGTTTTCAACGCAGGAAATGAGGTCCATCCTTGCGACACCGGGTTGGATCCGGCCCGTGCGAACCCACGTCCCCTTCCGCTGCAGCCCCAGTGGCGGGCGGCCCGCAAGCCGGCACCGGCCCGCAAGCCCGCCGTGAAGCACGAAATCCGGCATGCGGATTCCCGGAAGGACATTGCGGGGGCAATCGTTCGAAAGGCGAACGCCCAGAACATGGTTCGAACCCTGCGACACGTGCCCGGTTACGTCAGCCTCAAATCCCAGGAATTGCGAGTCGAATGCGTGCACAGGCCGGCCATCGATGAAAACCAGTCCGGTGCCGTAAAACCCTTCAGAACAAACGATCCAGCGTGTCCCGGGGCGCACGTTCCCCGGCATCTTCAGCCGCCGCCGGTAGCTTCCGGCTCCCCTGCGGTAGACAACGCCGACCTCGAACGTGTCCTTCTGATTCCAGGAGTGCGGCAGCTGCACCGTTGCATCATCCTTCGCCGGCGGCTGCCGGAACCAGGCTCTGCCGGCACGCCCCTCGCGGTACTCCCACCCGGTATTCAGCCATTGCGAAAAACGAAGCCTGAAGCCGCTACCTTTTTCTGATTCCATGGTGCCCGGATGGTATCAAGTAAACAGGACGTCCCGAAAGTTCGATCTTGCCGCCTGCGAGGTCCGCTGTTTCCCCGGTCGCGGCCCGCACCTGGTCGCATTCGAAAGGAAGCGCCCAGGGTGCCGGGCTGCCCGTACGGTAGGCGACAACGCACGACCGTCCGTCCTCCAACAGGAAAAAATAAAGATGAACATCCGGTGGAGCCGACTCGTACCTTTCGAACGTTGCGTCCCCAACCTCGGTGAGAAACCGCTGCAACATATGGAACGCCGGCCGGGGACGAAGGGAGTGGATCTCGGTATCGTCAATCAATCCGTAGCCCCGGGCAACGAGGCGCCACCAGTAGACACGTTCCACCAAGCCGGAGCAAATGGTAATCAGAAGATAGCGAATCATATAGTCGGCATAGGTTTCCTCGTCTACCCCGGGATCGTTCTTTCTGGGTCCCGGCGTGTCGTACGGAGAAACCACCGGCGAGTATACCCCGGTTCCGGTCAGCGGCCAGTTGACCTCGGAGACGATCCGCCCCCCGGAGCAACGACTCGACGAGGCGCCGGCGGCAAGCGTCATGGCGCATTTTCGGAGCGTGTCGAACGGCCCCTGGCGATTCTCCGGGGCGCCCCGCCGGTCCACGTAGAGGTGGTGGGACATGGCGTCCAGCCAAGAGCCCTCGGGCAGGCCGCGGAGCGTGGACACCGGGTAGGGGATCTCGAAGTCGATCGCAGCCGGCCCCATGAAACGAATACCCGGGTATTTCTCCCGAAGACGCGGCAGCGGAGACAGAATCCGCATTCGCTCCCGGTGTGACCAGGCGCCCCACTTGACGCGGTTTACCGCGTGGCCGATTTCCACCCAGTCCAAAAAGGGATGCAGGCGATCGAGAACCAGCTGCAGCATCGAGTCCCACGTGGACGGATCACGAATCGCATCCCGGCTCTGGACAAAAGCCGCCGTGACCGGGTGGCCCCGCTCATGCACGCGCCGGGCAAGCGTCATGGCCTGCTCCCAGCCTTCCGGCCCCGCATGCGCATAGAACCGGATGAGAATGGGGATGGCGCCCAATGACTGCAACGCACCCATTTCCGCGTCCAGCGTTTCGTCGCTTGGTTCAATGGCCAGGCCGATGCGTTCCTTCATCAATATCTGCCGGGCAAACGCTTGCCGCAGATTTTTCCTGTAGGATCTCAGGAGGGCCGGCGCGCCGCAAAGGGTACTCACAAAAACCCCAAGCGCATCCCGTGGCGAATGCAACTTGTTCCGGTCTCTTCGATGCAGCACATTGATCGGTTGCGCCGACCGGTGATCCCAGATCCAGACATCTTTAAATTCAGGATACCTCATCCGGGGCTCAACATTGCGCGCGATCCGCGCTTCACGAAACGGATGGCGGATCTTGCGCGTACGCGCATGTATCCCATACCGGCGCCGACATCGTCGCTCGCAGGCGGAAAATTCCGCGGATGGTCGCGCGTCGAAGTACATTTCGTACAGGACTCGAAGCAGGTCCGATGGAAGGTGCAGCCTCGAGAAATCACGAGCAATCTGGATCTCCGACAATTCGTCAAAGATCCGCGCCCGATTCAAATCGACAAATGAGGCCGCCTCCCAGTGGCCGTCAACCTCCGGCGTAAGCAGGATGTTCTGATTTCCCAAGTCGCGGTGAATCACCCCCGCACGGTGCATGGCCCGCACGGAGAGCGCGATCCGCTCGAGGAGATTCATGATTTTCCAGCAGGCGGGATCTTCGCGAAAGAGGCGGATGATCTCCCGCCGCAAGTCGGTGACGTCGGGCTCCCGGATTGAAACGTAGTATGATTCGGTCAACCTGTTCCCGGTCCAGGAGTCGAGCCAGGCGACCGGACGGGGCGTGCCAACACCATGCGACGCCAGGCGCTCGGCGGCGGACCAGGACCGACGCGCCCGGGTGGCGCGCCATTTGTCGCACACATTCCTCCACAGCGCCGGCTGGCCAAACGACTTGACCACAAGGTCCACCGATTCCCCCTCGCGAACCTCCACCCCCTGCACGAGCACGACGTTGTTGCGACCGGATGACATGACCGATGCAGGCTCCCTCACCCACATGGCGACATCGGACAGGCGTTCAGGAAGGCCGGTTCCAAGAAATGCCTCGCTTATTTGCCCCACGTAGGGCTCTGGCACGCCGCCGGAACCGGTCATGTGGCCAACCCATCGTTGCGTCGCCGCATCAGACCCCACCAGACAACCAGGAGAAGGGCCAGAATGCAGGTTGTCAGCAGACCGTCCGTTGCATCGGACCGATGCCCGATCCAGAGGGCATCCACCGCAGCGCCGTTGTCCACCGTGAGCTTGCGGTTTGAAAACTTCACGAACACCCAGCCCGCATGGGTGCCCGCCGCCATCCAGATTGTGCCGCTGCGCGCAACCATCAGGCACAGCACCATGCTCATCAGGGTCAGATTGATAAAGCGAATTGTAACATCCTCAGTGAGTCCAACGTTTCGGAAGGACGACTCGATGACCTCAAGGACACCCCACCAGCTGACGTCCCCGGAAAACACGCCCGGCGATGCTTTGAAAAAGTGCAGATAGGCAAAGAGTGCGCTGGAAACCAGCATGGCCGGCCACAACGTCCATGCCCGCGCCAGCACCCGAAAAAGAACGCCCCGGGCGACGACTTCCTCGAACAACCCGACGATCGCGGATCGAAGCACCACCAGACCCATCGCGAGCCAAATCGCGGATTCGTGGGGGGACCACGCCCGCTGTCCCGACAGCACAGACAACGCAACAAGCGGCGTCAGAGTGCAAAGACCCAGCAACACACCGATCACGGATTCCCGCAGTGCATGCCCAGGATTCCATGCACTGCCCTCCGGGAGAACACCGCAATCCCTCCATCCTCTCCAACCTGCGACCTTCAAGAGTACCGGAGCGCCGAGCACGGCAAGGAGGGTCATGAGTCGACGCATGAATCGATGGGGTTCTTCGCGCACCCATGCTCCGATCAACGATTCCGATCCCGCCATCCGAGCGTGAAGCAACAAGGTCAGGACGCCGGAGAACAGGAGAGAAAAACCAAGAATTACAACCAGAACGATCGCAATTCGCAATGCGCGACGAGGGTCAATCCGCTGTGTTGACTTCTTCAAGGCAGGCATTCTTTCGGTCTTGATCATCCCGATTTGGTGCAAGTATGGCGCAAATTGGAACCCAAAAAATGCAAATGCGGGTGAAATGTAGCAAGCACATCCGCCCAGTCAGGGGAAACAAGAGGCACCCCCTGCGGGGGGGCGAAGACCGATTGTCCATCCTCCGCCCGGGACAAATTGTCCGTCGAGCCGGAAGCGAAACCATCTGACACATTCAGACGGTCCCCGGCTCTCCACCAGGCGCGAGGCAATGAACCCGGCGGCGGCAACGAGAATGAATGGGCTCCTGAAATCACCGGGCCTGTGCACATTTCGGATGGGATGCCCCCTGCCTCCGTTCATTATTCAACCTGGCAATCAGGGACAAAGGCATCACGTCACTGGCTCGTTGAGCACATGACCGATGCGGGGCTCGGCTATTCCTGACGCTGCCGGGCCTGCCAATCCAACTCGCGAAGCTTGATGTACTTCATCGCAACGCCGAACGCATTGATCAAATCGATCATGAATCCCCGCCATCCATCCAGCCAGCCGTTCCGGAAAACGAATCCCTTGAAGAACCGCCAAGCAGGGCGGAAAAGGAGATCCATCCATCGGAAATGGCGGCCGCAATCGTGCATCGTCTGCGCGCTGATCGAAGAAAAGCGGTTCATCGTGTTCACATGGTCGGCGACGTCCTTGTACGTGTAATGCCAGATGGGTTCACGAAGCCGGATGGAGGGGCCATCCAGCTGGACGGTATCGTGTGGCTCGACGCCACCGCTCCGCCCCATTTCCTTCAGAAAAAGCCGAATCTTGTAGTCCGGGTACCACGTGCCGTGCCGAATCCACTTCCCGAGGTAGAATACAAGGCGAGGAAACTGGAAACCCACGCACCCTTTCGGCCGGTTTTCAAACCTTTTGATCAACGCCTCTCGGAGTTGAGGAGAAACTTCCTCGTCCGCATCAAGGAAGAGGACCCAGTCATGAGTTGCCATGTCCTTCACGAGGTTTCGCTGACTGATGTAGCCCAACCATTCGTGTTGATGAACACGAGCGGTGTATTCCCTGCAAATCGGGACGGTGTTGTCGGTGCTGAAACTGTCCAGCACAATAATCTCGTCGCACCACGTCAGGCTCTCAAGGCAGCGGCGAATATTCTGCTCCTCGTTGAACGTCATCACGCAAGCTGAAATTGGGACACCCATGGCTTTTTTCCTCATTCGGCCGGCACAAGAAGAAAGGAGAGAACAGCGCCGTATACTTCCGAGGGGGGGATGGCGGCAAGCCTCATTCGCCCTTCCTTCGATTCGGCGCTGATTTTCCTGTCCCCATGACCTCCGCCCTGAATAATCCTCGCCGTGCCCAGAGGACCGGTTTTGGATGGATCAGTCATGCCAAAAATTGCCACCACAGGCGCGCCGACCGCGGCCCCCAGATGCATTCCCCCGCTGTCGTTGCAGACCAAGGCGCTGCATCGTTCCAGCAGGGCCGCCAACACGTCCAGGGTTGTGTGACCAGCCAGCGTCCTCGCTCCGTCTCCAATCCCGTGCGCAATCTGGCGGCACAGGTCGACCTCTGTGGGCGAACCAAGAACGGCAATACACACGCCCTGCTCCGCCTGCAGCTTTTTCCCCAACTCGACGAACGAGTCCCCCGGCCATCGTTTCGAACTCCCGCGCGCCGCACCCGGCATGAAGGCCACCCAGGGGGACGGGATGTCCGTCAAAAAGGCCTCCGCCCTCTGCCGCGCCTCCCCGGAAATTTGCAGGGCCGGGGCAGGTGGCTGGTCACCATTCCAGTCCGGCACCATCAGATCGATGTATTCGAAGGCCTGATGCGTGCGATCCGGCTGAACACAGGGCCGGACGATCTTCGTCACCAGCATCCGGCGCATGTGACCCGGCATTCCGATACGCCGCGGGATTCGCGCCAGGTATGGGACCAATGCGGAACGAAACGAGTGCGGCCAGATGTACGCGGTCTGGCAACGCCACTCGCGGATCGTTCGGGCGGCGTTTCGTACACCGCGCAGGGCGGGCTGCAATTCCAGCACCGTGGCGACACCCCCATGCATCCGCCACAACGGCGCAATCCCGGGCTTGCCGACGATTGCAATCCGAACGCCCGGGTTTCGCTCCACGAAAAGCTGCAGCGCCGGCATTGCCATGACGCTGTCCCCGACCCAGTTCAGCCCGCTGATCAGTACGTCGTAGTCCTTCATCGGAAACAAATGCGCGCGACCCAATCATGAAATGCGTCCACGCCGCTCAACATCTCAATTTCAACCCGAAGAAAATAGATGGGGAGATCTCTGCGATCCATCAGGGGGAACCGCACGGCGTCCTTTTCCGTGGTGATGATCGCCTCAGCACCAACGGCCAGACTTCCGTTAATGAACTCGATGATCTCTTGCTGTGTGTACCGGTGATGGTCGGGATATCGATGCGAATGGACGATCTTCGCCCCCCGGCCGACCAGTTCCTCCTCGAACCCGGTGGGCGCGGCAATACCGGAAACAGCGCCCACACGGCATCCTTCCAGTCGTTCCAGCGGAGACCTCTCCCCGGTGTACACGTCCTGCAAATACCGAGGGCAGTGACGACACTCGGAGATCTCCGCGTCCGGATTCAATTCCCGCAGCCTGCGAATGAGGTCTCCGTTGGAATCGCCATTGCACTTCGTGATGAATATGAATCCGGCCCGCCGGATATTCTTTGCCGGTTCACGCAAAATCCCCCGGGGAAGCAGGTGCCGGTTTCCAAACGGATTCGTGCAGTCCACCAGCGCGATGTCCAGCCGGTGTTTCAATGCCATGTACTGGAACCCGTCGTCCAGCACCAGCGTGTCACACCCCAGCTTGTTGATCGCGTACTTGCAAGATTTCACCCTGTCCTTGTCAACCAGGACGGACACCTCCGGCAAATTGGATGCGAGCATGTAGGGCTCATCGCCGCTGGTCGACGAGTCCAGGAGCAGCCGCTCGCCGTCCGAGACCACCAACGGCGGGTCGACATAGTCACGCAGGGTCAGCGCGCGCATCACCCGCGTCAGGAACGACGGTTTAACCCGCTTGTACCCCCGGCTCAGAATGGCGACCTTACGCCCGCTCTGCTGCAGCAGCCGGGCAAAAATCTCCACGATCGGCGTCTTGCCCGTTCCGCCAACGGTGAGATTCCCCACGGAAATCACCTGGATGCCCGGCGCATGGCTTCGAAAAATGCCCTGCCGAAACAGCAGCAGGCGAAACTGAACCACAGATCGGTAAACATAGGAAAGATTGCGCAAAACCATTTTCATGATTCGCGCATCCACCGTATCCCGCCGGTCTTCGATAATGCTGACGAGATAGGCCTCGATCTGTTCCAGCCGATTCTGTGCCACGGAGCCTCCCTCCCTGAAACCGTGCCATTCACAGCATGAAATCGTCAAGACCACCCGAAGGTCCGCATTCCACGGGGCTTGCCCACAGAAGCAAAAGGCCGCAAGGTACCCGTGCTGTGCCGCAACGTCGAAGAGGCGAAATGCAGGCGATCGCTCGAGGGCCGAATGGGTTGATTCATGAAATTTCCGAGTGCAAAGGAAACATTCCGCGTCATTCCCGGCAACTGGCTCCGCCCGATTCCCCTGGGGCAGTATTTTGACATCGAACAGCCGCTGGAAATCGCCCTCGGCGCGGGCAAAGGGCGGTTTCTGCTTGCCCACGCAGAGCGAAACCAGGACACCAACTTTCTCGGAATCGAGCGGATGCTGCGCCGCGTTCGAAAAATGGACCGCAAGGCCTCCACCCGCAGCCTCCGAAATATTCGGCTGCTGCGGATGGAGGCATACTACGCGACAACCTATCTTGTTCCCGCCGCCTGCGTTCGCACCTATTACATCTTCTTCCCAGATCCTTGGCCAAAGAAGCGGCACCACGGGAACCGGCTGTTCGGCAAGCAGTTCATGTCGGCTCTTTCCCGAACGCTGATCGATGGTGGGGCGATACATGTGGCAACAGATCACCTGCCTTACTTCCGGCAAATCCGGGAGAACTTTCTGGAGGACGACCGCTTCGAGGAGATCGATCCCTTCGTGCCGGACGAAGAGGAACAAACCGACTTCGAGAGATACTATATCGAACGCGGAGAAATCGGCCGTTGCTCCTACGCCCGGCTTGGGCAAGGCACTACAACAGCTCGCGGCTCTTGATGAGAAGACTCGGCGGGACCGATTCTTCATGTTGAAGAACACCATCGTATCGAACCTTCACAACAACCCCGTAAAAGCCCAACCTGCGCCCGGTGTCATCAAACTCCCTCTTTCGCATTCCGTTGGGAACCTGATAGAGGCGGGTCATTGTGTGCACCTGATCCGGAGGCCATGGTTCCACGCCTGCATCGTATTTCGCAGAGGTGATTCGACTCGGAACAATTGTCCCTGAATCCTCGTCCCGGTCAAAAAATTGAACATCAATGTCCAGCAACGATGCATCGACACGTCCAGCGCTTTTCCGTCCCTTGATCATGACCTGGATGGTACGGATTTCTTCGTGCTGGTCATCCTCGCGGTGCATGAGCCTTTGGCCCTTGATGCCGGTGACTTCGAACCGGCTTGGATTCATCCGAGGCTCACTCTTCACGGCAAACTCAAAGGGGAACCCCGGTATCTTCTTTTCCGACGTCACTGTGATGACCGGATTCTCCGCGGCTCCGCGGGATGCAACGTTTGCACCTCGTGTCCCAGACTCCGTCGACGTCCGCCTAGTACGCGGAACCGGTTCGTTCACCGCCGATTTCCCCGGAGGCGGCTCCGGTTTTCCCCGGCGCACAATGACACGGGGGACGGCCATGGCGACATCAACCACTGACCGCGGCTCCGGCTCTGCCTTCATCACGGCAGCCGACGCTGCTGGCGATTCGAATTCGGCTTCTGGGCCGGTCTCTTCAGACGTCACAACCTCGACAACGGGCGGCGGCCCCGGTTCTTGCTCCAAGGTGACCTCGACCACTTCGGACGGGACTGGCGGTGACGCGGGAACGGCCTCCTCTCGCTTGACGATCCTGTCGACAAGCGGCTCGGGTTTCTCCGCAATTACGACATCAATTGCCGCGGGCGTCCCGGGTCCGGGCGGTGGAAGACCAGCGAATGAAACATCTGTAACATATTCAGCCACAGATTCTTCTGCAACTTCATCCACCCCTGTGAGCATGACATCAGGAACCGTATCCGTCTCAGGCGGCTCCGCAGCCGGTTTCACTCGTTCGACAACCTCGCGACGGGCATAGATCAACTCGCCGAGACGAATCCGCTGCTCCGAGATCGAACCAAGCAATTCGACATCAATGCTACGGTCCGAAATGATATCCCAGGTGGCCAATGCCGCTTCGAATTCGCCTTTTTGCTCCTGAATTTTGGCCAAGGCCACGTAGGCCATGACATTGCCAGGAAGCCGCTCCAATTCCTCGCGAACGACTCGCTCGGCTTCCCCAATTTCGCCGCGCTGCGCGGCTTCAAGCGCCCGGGCCAGTGGATCCGGCGCCAGCTGTTCTTCCTCAACCTGAACTTCCTCCCCATTACCGGGAGTGTCCACGCCGAACACCTCCTCGCGTCCGGGGGAAGGCACCGGCTCGGAAACCCTTGCCGCCAACAACTCCCGATCGGACTCGGGAGCCTGATGGTCGGCCACGGGTTCGCCGCTCAGGGCTTCGTCATCGGTCTCTGATGGCACTTCCGTGTCCAATGCCGGCAACTTCGGCATGCGCTCGATATCTGCCACCCACAGCCCGGTGATCACGCCCAGTTGGATCAGTACGACCAGGGCTACCCCGGCCGTGGCCAGAAACTGGACTGGCGCGTTCCGGCGACGCCCGCAGAATTCAGTTGTCCGCAACTCCTGGAACTGCAATCGCAGGGGCCCAATCTCCAGCACATCTCCATGCTTCAGGATCGCCTCGGTGATCATTTCCCCATTGCGCAGGACCGGGGGGGTGACATCCTCCGAGGCAACCGCTTTTACATGGTCATTGGTGGCCCGGAATACGAGGTGTTTCGACGCGACCACGTCGCCCTCAAGATGAATGCGGCAGGACGGGTCCCTGCCGAGGTGCACAAGCTCCTCGCGCACGAAGAATCTCCGGTTCTTTTCGGGACCCTCGAGAACCACGATCTTGTATTTCTTTGTACCGTCGCTCATCTCGACTGGACCGGACGCCTGGATCACCGATTCGAAATAGACACAACGCGGAGATGGAAAGTTCATCGGGATCTTCCGCCAGCGAAGACATCACCGCAAGTCCCGACTTGACCGGCAGGATGGCCTTCCTCAGGATGCGCGGCAATGAAGGAAGCTTCCTCCATGGACAGCCTGGTAGCGCTCTGTAAACGCCGGGGATTCATTTTTCCCGCATCGGAGATCTACGGTGGAATCAACGGTTTCTGGGACTTCGGCCCTCTCGGGGTCGAACTGAAGAACAACCTCCGGGACGCGTGGTGGCGTGACATGGTCCGTAATCCACCCGCGGGGCCGGATGGACGGCAACTCCAGATCGTGGGGCTCGACTCCGCGATCATCCAGAATCCCCAGGTCTGGGAGGCATCCGGCCACGTGGCGGGATTCAACGATCCAATGGTCGATTGCCGCACCTGCAAGGCCCGGTTTCGGGCGGACCACGTGGGTGAAATGGAATGCCCACGGAAGCCGAGCAAACATCCCGGCGAACACGACGCATGCGAACTGACCGAACCGCGAAGTTTCAACCTGATGTTCAAGACCTTCGTGGGGGCAACTTCCGCTGAGGATAATCAGGCCTATCTCCGACCGGAGACGGCCCAAGGCATCTTTGTGAACTACAAGAACATTGTCGACACGATGCGGGTAAAGGTGCCGTTTGGCATCGCACAGGTGGGAAAGGCATTTCGCAATGAGGTCACTCCACGGAATTTTATTTTCCGGTCCCGGGAATTCGAGCAAATGGAAATGGAGTGGTTCTGCCACCCGGACGACGCGACAATGTGGTACGACTACTGGGTCGACGCCCGCCTTGCCTGGTGGGCCTCTCTCGGCATCGACCGGATACGGCTCCAGCGGCGTGATCACGAAGCCGATGAACTCGCGCACTACTCGACCGCTTGCGCCGACGTGGAATATGCCTATCCGTTTAACGCGCCAGGCGAATTCGGCGAGCTGGAAGGCATTGCGCACCGGGGATGCTTCGATCTGACCCAGCACGAGTCGCATGGGAAAACCAGGCTGGAGTATTTCGATCAGGAACGGAACGAGCGATACATCCCCCATGTGATCGAGCCGGCGTCCGGTCTCACGCGCGGCGTGCTCGTGCTGCTCAGCGAAGCATACCGGGAAGAATGGGTTCCCACCGGCGACGGCGGCAGCGAAATTCTCCCGGCGGAGGAAGGGGAAAAGCCCCCCGAAGGGTACGAGGCCCGCACCGTTCTGCGCTTTGCCCCACGCATGGCTCCGACGAAGGTCGCTGTTTTTCCCCTGCTGAAGAACAAGCCGGAGTTGGTGAAGAAGTCCACGGACATCCACATGTCCCTTCGAGACCGGTGGCCGGCATTCTACGACGAAGTGGGGGCCATCGGCCGGCGATACCGTCGCCAGGACGAGATCGGCACGCCGTTCTGTGTAACGATCGATTTCGAAACGATTGAAAACGACACCGTAACGATCCGTGACCGCGACACGATGGGGCAGATCCGCGTCGCCGTTGGCGAATTGGAGAGCTTCTTTTCAGAAAAAATAGGGGGCGGCACCTAGCAGCGGGTGCACCAGCCCCTTCCCCCGCCTCCGTTGAACGCTTCGCGCCAGGGTCGGCACCGGCTGCTGAACAAGCAATATAGCCCACGATCAGGGCTCCATGCGCTCTCGCGGTCACCTCTTCTTCCTCCGCCCCCCCTGTGCCCCGCACCGCCTGCAGCAAAGCTTCCCATTCCCAAAAACCGGAATCCGGTGTAGGGTGAATGGGAAGGTTTTTCTGATCCATGCGCGATCTGTCCATCAATGAACTGGAAAAGGAGCGATTAGGGCTCCTCTACCGCGTCGGCCTTTTGGATACCGGCGATCCCGGGGTGGTCATGCAGCTCATGGGGGATTCGCTTCAAACTTGGGCGCAGGGTCTGGCGCCGGTCGCTCCCGCCGCCATCCTGGAACTCCTTCAGGGGGCCGACGGCACCAAGGCCGAATTGGTTCAATCAGATATCGATGTGCTTCGGGAAGTAACCGAGACCTGCGAGGATGTGAGCCTGGAGGGATCGTTCGGTCTGCACACGGCGGCGTTTCCGCTCACCGTTGGTGACCGGCTGGCCTATGTGGCATGGGTCCGGTCCTACCGTACGTCACCGTTCTCCGACGCAGAATGCTCGCAGATGGCTTCGGCCACGGGAAAGTCGCTCGAGAAAGTCAAAGCCGCTGCAGACAAGGCCCCGGTTGTCACCGCCCTGGAGGAGGAACGACTGCTGGACCTGGCGAGGCACAAGCGGGACGCGATCGGATTCGCCATCGAAGAACATTTGAAGGCGCGCGAACTGGCCCAGCAGATGATCCAATCTGAGCGAACCCGGGCTCTCGGTTCCCTGTCCACCGGTATTGCGCACCGCTTTAATAATCTGCTGTCCATCATCCTCGGATATTCCTCATTCATATTGAATCGGGAAGAAATTTCGAATCCCGCGGCCGACTCATTGCGAAAAATTTCGGGCGCGGCGCAGCAGGGGCGGCGGCTTACAGAGGAGATCCTCGCGTTTGCGGGCAGCGAGGCGGAGGAGGAGGCCACGTGCCAAGTCCACACGATGCTGAAGAGCATCCTGTCGCTTCTCCAGTCGCAGATTTCATCGCGCATCAATATCGAGACGGATTTGAACGCGGGAACTGATGCCGTGACTGCACAACCCAGCGCGATTCACCAGCTCGTGTTCAATCTCCTTACCAGCGCCATCGATGACATGCCCGGCGGCGGTACGCTGCGGGTCGCATCGTCAAACCGGGGCGAAATGAAGGACGACGATGAAATAGCCTACCTCTGCCTCAGCATAACCGATAGCAGCGGCGGATTCCCTGGTGGAGCCGGGGAACCGGTCGAAGTGTCGCTACAGGAGCGGGAAAGCGATCAGAAAATTCACCAGGCCCATGGCATTGCAGGGAGTCTCGACGGAACAGTGACGGTATCCGCCGATCCGAACACGGGCACCCGGGTCGAGGTTATCCTGCCGTTATCAACGGCCACGCCATCCGAGAACACTCCGCTGGAAAAGCCCAGGCAAATCGGTGCGTCCCACATCTGGGTGGTCGACGATGACCGCATTTTCCTGCAAATGTGCGATCAGGTCCTCTCCGCTGAAGGCCACACCGTGCAGCTGATGGAGAGCGGAAAGGAAATCCATGAGCGCTGGGAATTGCCGCAAAAAAAACCGGATTTGATGATCATCGACTTCAGTATGCCGGAATACAATGGTCTCGAGATCTGCCAGTGGTTAAAGGACCACGACTCGACCGTGCCGGTGATCCTGGTCAGCGGGTTTTCCAGCACCCTGCCCGACATCCACCGCGCGCTCCAGCTTCGCAAGACGTACTTCCTCCGGAATCCGTTCTCCTTCCGGGAGCTGACCGACACGGTCACCGTCGCGTTGGGCGAGACCCTCATCGGTGAGCAGGCCAAGGCCTGAGATTGACTTCACCACCCGGATTCCGTAGGTTTCCTCTCAGAATTCACCCATTGGGCGATTAGCTCAGCTGGCTAGAGCGCTTGCTTGACATGCAAGAGGTCACAGGTTCAAGTCCTGTATCGCCCACCATCTCAACCCGCCGTTGCGGGTCTGTTTACGCTGCCGGGCCTTACGCCCTGCGGGATTCCCGAATTGCCGGGTGAGGTCTTGGCGGGGGGGTAATGCATCGAGGATGCTCCAATTTCTTTGGGCGTCGAAAACGTTGTCAGCGAACAATCACCAGGATCTCCCTCGCCAATCATGTCCATTAGGTCTCGTCTCAATCCGGCAGGATGATACGATCGAGCATCTGTTGACGCAGGAAGGGTAAACACTACTGGAAAGTATGCCCATGATACATATTTCCGGAGGGGGCGGGAGCGTGAGAACAGGAATCGCAGGCATAGTTATCGCCTCGATGTGGTTGGGGGTGTGCGGTACCGCCATGGCAGAGAAGCGGTACCCCGTGTTTCGGCTGGAGGCGACGCCGGATGTGAAAACCGACGCCTACGAGAAGGCGGTCTGGCAAAACATTCCGTGGGCGACCGGATTCTTTAAGCTCAGCACATCCCGAAAGGTCAAGGAAGGCATCCCCGCTCAGTTCCATGGATCGGTTCTCGAACAAGACATCCACGCGGCGAGGCGATGTGCCTATGGGCAGCCGAAATATCGGGGTTACGGGGAACTAACGGCCAGGATGCAAAGCCGGCTGTTCGATTCCCTGTCCAATGGGTGAATCCCCAGCTTGTGATGATCGCCACCGATTTCGGCATGTCCCGTTGACAGGAACATGGGCGAAAGGTGACGAATCTCACCTCCTGATTCTAGAAATTCCTCCCAGTCCTCGTAGATAGCACCATTGATGTCATCAAGATTCCCATCGAAGCCCGGCCCAAGGACGATCTCCAGGAACCCCTCGAACGCGTTGCTGACTCTGTCATAGTGGAATTCGTTGACTCAGGTCAGGTCGTTGTCGCCGCCGCATGGGGCTTCCGCTAGACAGGGAAGGAGCACCCCACAGGACTTCATCCGCTGCTGAACCTGGCACCGCAGCCGTAAAGAGCTCAAGGCCTACTTGTCAGTCTCTTGCGCTTCCTCGTGTCCATATCGCGGCATCCATCGCCTCGCCGACTTTGAAATCCCATGGCCACGGCGTCCGTCGAGCTCCGGGTTCTTGTTGTCGCTGATGACGACCCGACCTGGTCCAGACCACGCGGTACGGCTCAATCCTGCTCATGAAGCTAAGAAACCGATTCTCAACCCGCGGGTCAACACCGGAACACTTCGCACGCTTCGACCAGCCGGCTCAGTTTCGCCCGGGTAATGTCCAGCGGTACGTGCCCGAATCCGCATTCGCTGGTTAGGATGAGGCGTTCGGGAGGAAAGAATTCAAGGGCTGGCTTCACGCGCTCCCGGATTTCATCCACCGATTCCAGGTCGTCGCTGCGCTGATCTATCACACCCAGGGCGAGGTCGCCCTGGAAATCCCACTTGGGCCAGAGGTCCATCAGGTCGTACCCCAGGGTACAATGCTCCAGAGAGACCTCGTCGATGTTCACGCGGGAGAACGCCGGAGCCAGGTCCATGTACCGGGTGAAGTAGATGCGCTTCCGCCGGGGATTGCCCCCACAAACATGCAGGGCGACGCGGACGTGCTCCCCGAGTTCTTCAATCATTTCGTTCAGGATCTCCGCCGACCATTCGCTGTGGTCGGGGGATTCAGTCCACATCGGCTCATCGAATTGAATGAAGTCGCAGCCTGCATCAACGACTTCCTTCAGCTCCTCCATCAGCACCTTTGCATAGGCCCGGCAGACCGACGGTTCGTCGGGATAGAGATCCGGCCTCTCGTTCACCGTGAACCGGGTCAGCACATGGGGCCCGGTCACCGTCTGTTTCACCCTCACGTGATCCGGCGCGGCGTCGCGCGCCAGTTTCCAGTTGTGCGCCAGCTGGAATTGCGGATTCCGAATCTCATCGACCAGGCGGGGACACTCGATACCGAAGCCCGCCGGGCCGAAGTCCTGGCGGACCATGTCATCAAAGGTCACACCCTCGACGCGCTTCTGGTAGAAGTAGTACATGTTCTCGCGGTACCCTTCGCCGTCGGTGATCACTTCGAGTCCCAGGTCCGCCTGGTCCTTCGCGGCCCATCGGATGTAGTCGTCGATCTCCCCGCGGGTAAATTCGGGTCTTTTCATCGTGTCACTAACCTTTTCGGGCCGGGGATAGCTCCCCACAACGGTGTTTCGGAACGGTATGCTCATGTTCGGATCTCCAGGTTAGATCGGGGGCTGCCCCGCGCGAAAACGCGCTTCATTGATGTGCCGATGCAATGCCTCTTTCATGGGTCTCAGCGTAAAGTCGATTTCCTGTTCCAGCCGGGTGCCGTCGGTGTCGTCCACCAACGGTGTTCGCGGCACGGATTCGTTGAAATCATACGCGGCATCCGGGATCCAGTCCGCTACCATTCGCATGATTTCCTCTGCCGTGTGACTGAACCCCCCGCTATTATAGGACAGGTGCGAGAGCGCCTCCGGCTTCAGCGCAAGACGAATGAACTGTTCCGCGCAATCATCGACGTAGATCCAGGATTCCCGGGATTGCCCGGCGAAGGGAAGACCGACGGGCTTCCCCACGGCCGGATTGGAAGCAAAGGCGCCGGCCCAAAGGACCGCGCCCCGTTCCCTCCCGTCACCGAAGACCACCGGCGGGCGGATACACGCCGCGTCGAGCCGGCCTGCCTTCACGTACTCCGCGGCGGTGCGTTCATTCAGGAGCTTCATCATGCCGTACAGGTAGTGGTGGTCGTGGGGAGCGCAGTACTCCTCTTCATGCACCGGGTGGTCTCCATAGGCGGATTGCGACGGCCCGTACACCGTCTCGCTGCTGGCGAAGACCATGCGCCGGATATCCGACTCTGCGGCCGCCTCCTGCAGGTAGATGGACCCCATGATGTTCACCGCCGCCGCGCGCCTTTGGTCCGCCAGAATATCGGTGTTAAACAGATAGGCGAGATGGATGACGTGGGTGAGGTCGGGATGCGCCTCGAACACGCCGCGCACCGCGGTTTCATCGGACACGTCAAGCCTGAGGATCTCGGCATTCTCCAGTGCGTCCTGCAGGTCCTGTCCGCCCGACTCCCGGTCCCGGTACTGTGCAAGCTGCCGGACCCACGGCATGTTGGGCTGCAGGTCGGTCGCGACGACGGGAATTCCTCGCTCCAGCAGCCCCAGCAACACCCGCGCTCCGATAAAGCCGCTTCCACCTGTAACAAGGAACTTCACCGGATAAATCACAGGTTATAGATTTGAAGGGCGTTGTCGCGGAACAGTTTTCGCTGGTCCTCCTCCGGCGCACCTTCGACATGATTGCGCGCAATCCCAATCCATTCGGCCGCGGTGCTGGTCAGAAGACAGACCGGCCAGTCACTGCCGAACACGAGACGATCCCAGCCGAACGCATCAATCACATCGTCGATGTACGGCTTCACCGCGTCTTCGATGGACCGCCCCGGGTCGGCGTAGGCCACGAGGCCGGAGACCTTGCAGTTTACGTTCGCAAAGGTGGCCAAGTTCCGGATGTTCTCCCGCCAGGCTCCGGGTCTTCCCTCGGCGATGGCGGGAACCCCGCAGTGATCGAGGACGAAGGTGGTTTCCGGGCATTTCTCCACGAGCTGGAGGGCCAGGGGAAGCTGGCGTTCCAGAACGCACAGGTCGAAGGGCAGGTTAAAGGCGGCGAGCTTGCGAATATTTTCAGCGAAGATTGGCGCCTGCGACACCTCGTCCGGCATGACATGCAGGACGCGGCGCATACCCTTTACAAACGGCTTTGTCGCCCACCGGTCAAGATACGCGCCGAAGTCCGGCGACTCCGGGCGACCCGAAATGACGGCCCCGCACACGGGATTGCCTTCATCTGCCGCCAGGGAGCCAATCCACTCGTTCTCGTCTTCCATGTGAGTAGCATCGACATCCGCCTCCATGTGCAGGGATCGCTCAACACCGCAGTCCTTCGTTGCCTCCGTGTAATCGGCGGGAAGAAAGCACCTGTTGAACACGGGCAAATTCTTTGTCCAGGAACAGGGACGCGCAGAGAGGTCCCAGAGGTGTTCATGCGTGTCGATGATCGGAATGCTCATGTATCGTCTCCCGTCCTAGAGATTAAATTCGCGCAGGATCGCCCCAGTATTTTCTCCCACTCCAGGGGATCCCTTGTCGCAATAGAGGCGTCGGCCGTCAACTCGAATCGGGCACCGGGTCGTTGCGTACGTCGCGCCTGTCGATCGCCGAACCTGCTGCTCCATGCCGAGGCATTGGTACGCCTGTTCTTTCATCAGCGCCGGCCAATCGAGAACGCGGGCGCACCAGATGTCCGCGGGTTCCAGCACCGCCAGCCAGTCGGCCGTCGGCCGCGAGACCAGGTGCTCGGCCAGTATCCGCTTAATGGCGTTGCGTTCCGAAAACCACGTCGCGGGATCGGGGTACCGGCCCAGCGCCGGGCAGTCGAGCAACTCGCCAAGTCCCGGGATGGAGCCCATGGCAAGGGCCAGGTAGCCGTCGGCGGTTTCATAGATGCCGTACGGCGCGGCGATGAAGGCGTGCGCGTTGTTGGACTCCGTGCGCTCAACCCGGTTCCCGTCCTGGAGGAAGGTCGTCCAGGTCTCGAATTGCAGATCCAATGCCGATGCCAGCATCGAGACGTCTACGCGGCTGCCTTCACCGGTTGTGCTCCGGTGATGCAGGGCCGCCAGCAACCCCTGCACCAGGTGCTGTCCCGACGCGATGTCCACGATGGACAGCCCCATGGCCGTCAGTTCGTCGCCGGCGTTCCCGCTGAGGGTGGCCAATCCCGACAGGCACTGCAGCAGGAGATCCTGCCCGGGACGCTCTTTCCACGGGCCCATTCGGCCGAAGCCGCTGATCACACCGTAGATGAGATCGCTCTTCTGTTTCTTGAGCTGATCGAACCCGATGCCAAGCCGTTCGGCGACGCCGGGGCGGAAATTGTGCATGACGATGTCCGCATGCGCGACCAGATCCAATACCCTGTTGAGATCGCCCGGGTCCTTGAGGTTCGCGGCGAAACTTTCTTTGTTCCTGTTGATGGCGTGAAAGATGGTGCTGTCGCCTTCGATATCGAGATTGGAAACGTACAGGTCACGGCAGATATCTCCCGAGCCAGGCCGCTCGATCTTGATTACGCGTGCGCCGAGGTCCGCCAGCCGAAGACTTGCGCAGGGGCCGGAGAGGAATTGACTGAAATCCAAGACCAGGACGGATTCGAGAGGCAGGCGCCCGGCGTTCTCCGCGGCGGGTGATGTGGAAGCCCGATCGGCAGTTGGCTTGATATCACCCTGGTTCTCATCGATTCGCGGTGCCGGCCAGCCCGTTTCGAGAGCAGCCCCATTCCACTCGATCGGACAGCGGAACGTCGTGACTTCGGCGCCGCTGTCTCTCCGGACCACTTGTTCCATCCCGGCAGCCGCGTAAGCCGGATGCGCCTTCAATTCCTCGTAGGTCAAAACAGGGGAGCACCAGACGCCTTCACGCTCCAGCCGGTCGAGCCAATGATCCGTCGTCTCGCGCAAAAAGACACGGGCAATGAGAGACATGATGCGGTCCCGCTCCGTGAACCAGGTCTGCCGGTCCGAGAACCGGGACAGCGCCTCGCACTCCAGCATGTCCGCGAGCCGGGGCACGTCGCCCATGGCCAAGGCCAGGTACCCGTCCTGTGTCGCGTAGATCCCGTACGGCGCGCCCAGGTAGGCATTGGCGTTGCCACGCTTGCTCCGGATCGGGCCTTTTCGGCCCTCGGCAAAAAAGGAGGTGAGCAATTCGAACTGGGCATCGAAAATCGACTCCAACAGCGACGCTTCCAGATATCCCCCGCGACCCGTCTTGTCCCTCCGGAACAGGAGGGCCAGGATCCCCTGGGCAAAGTGACAACCGCAAAGGAGGTCCGCCACCGCCAGTCCCATGGGCGTCGGGGGCGCGTCGCGGTTGCCGGTCAGCCAGGTCAGACCCGACAATGACTGAACCAGCAGATCCTGTCCGGGCTTGTTCTTCCAGGGACCTTCTTTCCCATAGCCGGTCAGATCCGCGTAAACCAGCCGGGGGTTCAGGGCCCGCGCCTGTGGGTAGTCGAGTCCGATTTTCTCCATGACCCCAGGCCGAAAGTTGTGCGTCAGCACATCCGCACAGGCGATCATGTCGCGAACCCGCTGGAGATCGACAGGGTCCTTCAGATTCGCGGCAACGCTCTCCTTGTTTCGGTTGATGGTGTGAAACAGCAGGCTGGACTCTTCCACCCACTGGTTGCGAATGGCAAGCTGTCGACAGGCATCCCCGGTACCGGGGCGTTCCACCTTGATCACCCGGGCACCAAGGTCGGCCAGCCGAAGTCCTGCCGACGGGCCGGCCAGGTACTGGCTGAATTCCAGGACAGTAATGCCGGACAAGGGCTTGGTGGAAGGGTTGATTTTTGATTTTTGATTTTTGATTTGTAGCTCGGGTTGCAGGCCGCTTCAGTCGAAGATCGGGGGCAATCCGCCCCGGTCGCTGGCGATGTAGGCGGCTTCGACGACGGCCATGGTGTGGTAGGCATCTTCGACGGACGACGAAAGGGACTTCGCCGTGCCTTCAACAAAGCATTGCAGGTTGGCCATGGGCCCGATGAATGCATCGGGATACCAGTTCCCCCCGGGTTTAACGGAAATCCATTCGCGGTGGTCGCCCTCCTCCATGAGGCAATACTCGAGCGTGTCGGGTCGGCCGCTCGGGTAGTCGAGGACCACTCCGATCTGTGCCCGAATGACGCCACGGGTGCCTTCCCATTTCGTGTAGGCCCATTGATGTCGCTCGCCGTAGTCGTGGCCGTGGTGCGTCGCCACGCTCGCGCGGACATCGTCCCCGTAATCCAGGATAATGGAGGACCGGGTCGGCGCCATGTCTGCCGCCGCGGGATGACGAGTCGTCTTGGCATAGACACCGGAAGGATCTCCGAGGAACGAGCGGATCAGATCCACATAGTGAACACTGTGGTACAGGATTTCCACGCGCGGGATGTCGGCCAGGAATGACCAGAGCTGCCACGGCATGTGGACATTGACATTGACCTCCATGTCGTGAACGTCTCCGATCGCCCCCTGTTCGATCAGGCTGCGGGCACCCGCGATGTTCGGTGCATGCCGGAGTTGGAAGTTGATGGCCGCCGCCAGCTTCTTTTCGCGGCAGATTTTCCGGATCGTACGGGCCTCGGCGATCGTCTCGCCCATGGGCTTTTGAATCAACGCGGCGGCCCCGTCGGGCAGGTGCGGCAGAATCGAGGGAATCGCCGAAGCGGGCACGGCGATGTCGAAGACGGCACCGGAAGGCGCTTTACGCACCGCGTCCTCCAGCGAATCGAATACTGCCGGGACGCTGAAATCCGCAGCAAGTCCTGCTGCAGCGTCCCCGTCCACGTCATACAGCCCCGCCACCGAAAAATCAGCCTTGGCATACGCCGGAAGATGGGCATCACGCACGATGCCTCCGGCGCCAATGCATACCACCGGCCGACGCGTTCGGGGGAAACGGGGCTGCTGGTGAATATCCACGGCAAACACTGCAATAGAAGATGGAGCGGGGGACGGTCAAGCGGGAACATGGGCTTCAATGTTCTACGATTGTGTGACGATTTCGACCACAGTGCCGCCGATGGGTGCCCACGTGACGTTTTTAGAACCAAAGCAGCAGGAGCCGCCAGAAACAGAACAAACAGAAGAACCCGCCACCCAGTGGGCGCATTCCGGTCCCCAAGCCATCGGCAGATCGCGTCCGGTTCGTCCGTCACTTGGCGAACTACATCGATGGAAGCACTTCTCTCCTGAAGCGCGTCAGAGATGGCACGTTTCGACCCGCTGTGACGGTACGCCGGCAACTCAAGCTGCAGAACGGCAAATGGGTTCCAGGCGGAGATTGATGCCTACGCAGCAGCATGATAGCCTAGAACGGAACGAATTGGTGATCCGGCATGGACTTGTGCGAAAAAATCGGGCGGTACCGGGACGCGGCTCATAGGGCGGTCGCGTACACCACGGGCTTTCAGCGTCCCGACGGAGGATACATCTGGGACGGCTATGTCGAAAATGCCTACCACAAACAAGTCTACTCCTGGATGCTCGCCGGTAGAATCCGCGAAAGCCACCGCCTGATGGATTGGGCCGCGCAGCACCGGCTTGAGCCGGACGGCCAGCTGAAGAACTACATCGGCGATGTTTACAAGCAGTCGTGGTTCGCGCTCAGCGCACAACGACTCGGCCGTTTCGAGTTGTCTTACCCCGTGATGAACTACCTGCTCTCGACCCAAGCGCCGTGCGGTGGTTTCCCACGTTTCGATTCGGAGGATCTAGTACGCTCCGTCGCCACGTCGTTCATCGGCATTTCGGCATTGAGTTTCGGCAACCTCGCGGCGGCCCGGCAGGCCGCGCGCTGCTGCACCGACATGCTCGAAAGGCAACCGGTCGCAGGACGATTTTACTGCCATATGACGCACGAGGGTACCGTCGTCACGGAAGCCGATCACTCCAAGGCCCTGTTCATCGACATGTCACAACCGAAACAGATTTACTACGAACTCGGCGTTCCGATGTTGCTCCTCTGCCACTTGCACCGCATCACCGGCGAAAAGGCGTACCTCGAGGGCGCGACGCGCTTCTTCGAATTCCACCTGGGCTGTCACGCGGATAGTTTCGCCTTTGTGGGCAGTGGAAAAGGCGCTCTTGCCGCAGCCATCTACTATCGAATCACCGGGGACGAGCGCGGCCTCGACGCCGCTCTCCGCTTCTGTGATTTCCTGGTCGAAACCCAGCTTCCCGAGGGAAGCTGGATCGACCCGGTCAAGGATCCCGACGAACTCCTCTACTACGTCGACCACGCCGCCTGTTTCACCATTTGGCTACTGGAAATCGCATTGACCCTGGAGAGCACGAGCACAGAATCCGTTGGGACAAGCCTGACCGTATAGCGTATTCCGCACGTGGACATTCGATATTTTATGCGCTGCATGCCCGATTCAGGATCAGGAATGTCAAACAGCCAAGGTTGAGGAATGGATCTACCCGACTTCACTGAACAGGAGATAGAACAGCTGTCCGCGGACGCACTGGAGTACATTCTCCCCCACTCCGCCCGGAATGCCGATCTCGCCCGGGGGCCAAAGATCTTCACCGCGGGCTACGGCTGCTACGTCTACGATGCGCACGGCAATCGGATCCTGGACACGTTCGGCTCGCTGCTAACCAACATCGTCGGTCATCACAACGAGGAAATCCGGCAGGCCGTTCTGGACCAGATGAAATGCCTGGAGTTCTTTCCCAACTACCAGGACTCCTTCACCGTCCCCATGATCCGATTGTCAAAAAAGCTCGCCGAGATCATGCCGGGAGACCTCGAAGTCACCTTCTTCACCAACAGCGGGTCAGAAGCAAACGAGCAGGCCATCAAGATGGCCCGTCAATATCACTGGCAAAACGGAGAGAAGCACCGCTACAAGGTCATCGCCCGCAGATCGGCCTATCACGGGACGACGCTGGCGACCACCTCGCTGACCGGCTACACGAAAAGCCGGCAGGTCTTCGAACCTCTCATGCCCGGCAGCCTCTTCGCCCCACCGGCGCGCTGCGATTTGTGCAGCCGCGGCGTGGAACACGACACCTGCGATCTGCGCAGTCTCGAGGCGCTGGAAGAAATGGTGGCATGGGAGGATCCCGAGAGCATCTCCGCCATCATTCTCGATCCCCTACCGGGATCGAATCTCGGCTACGTCCTGCCGCCGCGAGGCTATCTACAGGGCGTCCGCAAACTGTGCGATGCGCATGGCATCGTGCTGATCTTCGATGAGGTGCAGACCGGCTTTGGCAAAACGGGCAAGTGGTTTGCCTGCGAGAACTGGGGCGTAGCGCCAGACATCATGACGATCAGCAAAGGGCTCACCAGCGGGTACATGCCGCTGGGCGCCGCGGTGGCGACCCGAAAGATCGCGAACGCATTCCGGCAGGGTCCCGGCTCCGAGTTTCGGGGCATTTGCACCTACGGCGGTCACACCCTCTCCTGCGCCGCAGCGCTGGCCAACATCGCTATCATGCAACGGGAAAAAATTGTCGAACGGGCGGCGGAGACCGGGACGTACCTCGAGGCGCGGCTGAAGGAACTCTATCGGCACCGAATTGTCGGCGAAGTACGCGGCATGGGCATGGTGTGGGCCCTCGAGCTCATGGCCGACCGGGAATCCCGAACCTCGCTCCCGCCAGATCTGAATGTCGGCGCGTTCGTCCGTGACTGGTGTTGGGAGAATGGTATGATCCTCCGCAACAATGGCGACACCCTCATCGTCGCTCCCGTGCTGATCATGGCACGCGAAGAGATCGACGTGATGTTAGAAAAGATCAACACGGTGATCGAAGAAGTCATGCGCAAGTTCGAGCTATGAGCTCCCGGTCCATCCATTAAATGCTATGGCCGGTAAACGCCGATTCCCGAATGTCCTCCTCCTGATGGTCGACGCGCTGCGGCCCGACCGGTTGCACTGCTACGGGAACACCTGGGAGACCAGTCCGGCCATCGATCGACTCGCGTCCGAAGGCGTGCTGTTTGAGCAGTTCATCGCGCACTCCAGCCATACGTTGCCCGCGGTCGGATCCATTCTCACCGGTCTCGACCCGCTTCGCCACGGGATACTCAGCCCCCACACCCATGCACATCACAGCTGGGGCGAATGGACCCCGCCGCTGGGGGTGCTGGAGCAGCATGGAATCGAAGTCGGCGGCTTCAACGCTTTCCTTTACAACCATTTTGGCCGCGAACCGAATATCGAGACAGTGGAGGAGGCGGAGGCGTTCTTCCGTGCCAGCAGGGAAAAGTCGTTCTTCCTCTGGCAGTTCATGGAACAGGTACACCTGCCCTATAACCCGACGCCCCCCTACGACACGGCGTTCCTTCCCGCAGGCCATGTCATGAACGAAGAAACGGCGCGTCGCGTGGATGTGGTACGTTCAACCATGATTGTTCACCCGTCGGGGCACATCAGCCAGTTCGAGCAGGACCAGATCGACGGCAACACCGGCGGGTTTGAAGCCGACATGGACCGGGACATCGAATACGAACGATCCGCCGCCGCCGTGGACTTCGAGCCTGAGGACCAGATCCCGATCATGGCGCTGTACGACGGCGAGGTCCGCAGCGTGGACGACCAGATCGATGCGTATGTCAAGGCGCTGGAGCGGAGCCGACTCCTGGATGAGACGATCCTGATCATCACCTCAGACCATGGTGAGGAGCTCTTGGAGCGAGGGCACGTTGGGCACTCGTCCTGCTCGCTATCGGGCACGCTCTACGAGGAGGCCATCCGGGTGCCCCTGATCATCCGCTACCCCCCGGCTCTGCCCGGCGGGAAACGGATCGCCACCCAGGTGTCCCAGATCGACCTGCTTCCGACGCTGTTCGACCTGGTGGGATTGCCGATGCCGGCGGAAGCCCAGGGGCATTCGCTTCTCCCGCTGATTCACGGGCAGGCATGGTACGGCGAGGAAGTGACTTTCGCCGAGACACTGCCTTGTGGGTGGCAGACGCTGAAAGACGACGAGCGGCGCATCTGGTGCATCCGGACCCCCGAGTGGAAAATGATCCTCAACAGCTTCGTTCCACAGGAAGCGAGTTCCTACGAGTTGTATGAACTGAGAAACGACCCCGGCGAAAAAAATGACTTATTTAAAACCAGTCCCGACATTGCGCGAACACTTATGAACCGTCTTCACGCCTGGATGAGTTCGGCGCAGGATCCCAAGCCCGGCGAAGTCGAAGTCAGAAATGAGCACACGGCATATTGAACGGCGACCCTACCGCAAGCCGGTGACCTTGTCGGTACGGAAAACAGCGGGGAGTCTTCACTTTTTGAGAAGACTCTGATGGCTCGATACTTCACCTGGGAGACAAGGACCACGAACAAAACTCAGCCTGTGACCTCCGTGCCTCAATTCATCTGGTTGGGGCTTTGCTGCCATGCACTTCTATGATGCTAAATCTTCGTTATCAAAGAAAAGTTTTTTTTGCGGAACCATCGTTTCCTCGGAGGTCCAAGCCTTTGGGCTGCGACTTGGCCGCCTTGTACCGCCAACGTTCCGTTTCTTCTTTATTTGAGAAGATTCTCCAATACCGAACCCCTTCAGGCACAACACAAAGCCAAGGTCGCAAAGATCCTCTTTGAGGTGAAGGAAGTCGCATGGGCGATGCAAAGAGTATGGGGTCAAAGATTCAAACGGACATCGCCTCTACTTCCGCGAAAAGCCAGAGAGTCCAACCATGAGGATGGACGGGCACCTACTTCGATCAATACAGTGATGCGGGTCCCACCGATCCCGACCCGGGACGAACTTTTTATCGGTTTCCGTGTCGCGCGGGCGCCGCAACCAGGCACATTCGCGCTACCAACGCTCGGTTCGCTGGTCTTCCTCCGCCAGCGCCCTTCAAACGCCCGGCAAGTCAAGCGAATCGTGGATCAGTACAGCGAGCGAAGTCAGGAACAAAACGAGAAGCACGATCCGCCGCAGCGTGAGCCCCGCGCCCCCGCGGAGCCACGTCTCCAGATGGTCCCGGTCGACAAGCTCACACTCATGCAGTTCGGCAAGGCTTCTCGCGCCATCGGTGAAGTGGCTGTTCGTTACGACCATGGCCGCGGTGCATTCGTACGCGGGCATACCGGCGACGGCATCACTCACCGCGCGCCGTGAAACCGGCTTGTCCTGCCGCTTGACCTGCACCGCGAGGCATTCGCTCCCCCGCTGAGCCACCACGTCCACGCCCAAGTCGCCCGTGGTCGCCGTGACCTCCGCATCGTACCCCCGCCCCCGCAACAGCCGCGCAACAAGCCGCTCAAACTCTTCGCCGGACATTTCATCGACCTGCTTCAATTTCTTCGCGTACGGCTCCCTGAACGTGTAAATCAGGAGAACAAGAAGCAGAAAGGTGATGATGGATAGCAGAATGTCTATCCCGGCTTCAGCGACGAGCCAGATCGCCGCGGCGAACATGGCCAAAGTAAACAGCAGCGCGGTGGCATTGGATACGCCGTCATCTCCCGTCATTCAAAACACCTCCGGCAGGGGGCATCACCCACAGAATTGCACTCAGACATCGCCCTATCGCTTCAAACGGAAGGATTTCGCGCGGCGACTCCCTTCGGCTCTGCCAGTACTCGACCCATGATTACCATGCGAATTGCCGCCCCGCAACAACGAGAGAATCCGGCTCAAGCGGCGAACCATCCGCGGGAACCGTCGGCCCCGGGGCTTCTGTTTGGGCACGCCCCGGATCCGGGGGTGTCCGGAAATCCAAGGCAGCACATGGAGCTGTCTTTACTTCCCAATTAACTTGAACGAAATTCGGGGTGAATAATGATCCCCGCTTTCCAAGTCAGACGCCGGAAAGAATGAAACGGGACCCGAATTCAGAACTGAACCGAATGCGTCACAGTGCAGCGCACGTGATGGCCGCCGCGGTCTGTCGTCTATTCGAGGATGTGCAACTCGACATCGGGCCTCCAACCGAAGACGGGTTTTACTACGATTTTGACCTTCCGCACCGCCTGACGCCCGAGGACTTCGACAACATCGAAGCAGAATTGAACAGGATCATCGCCGAGGACCAGCCATTCGAGGTCATGGAGGTCTCCCGGGAGGAAGCGGTGAAAATGATCACAGACAAGGGGCAACGCTACAAGGTGGAACGACTGGGCGAAATTCCCGAGGACGAGAAGATCACCTTCTACCGGAACGGCGAATTCCTGGACCTCTGCCGCGGGCCGCACGTGGAGAACACCGGCAAGATCAAGGCCTTCAAGCTCCTGTCGGTCGCGGGCTCCTATTTCCACGGGATCGAAACCAATCCCATGCTCCAGCGCGTGTATGCCACCGCCCATCCTTCCGACAAGCTCCTGCGGGTCTACCTCAAGCAACTCGAGGAGGCCAAGACGCGCGACCACCGAAAGCTAGGAAAGGAACTGGACCTCTTCAGCATCCAGGACGATATAGGTCCGGGCCTGAATCTCTGGCATCCCAAGGGCGCGAGGGTGCGCACCCTGATCGAGTCGTACTGGCGGGATATGCACTACGAGGCGGGGTATGACCTGGTCTATACACCACACATCGGACGGTCCAAGCTGTGGGAAACCTCCGGCCACCTAGATTTCTACGCAGAGGGCATGTACGCGCCGATGGACGTCGACGGCAACGAGTATTACGCCAAGCCGATGAACTGCCCGTTTCACATCAAAATCTTTCAATCGCAGAAGCGCTCGTACCGAGAACTGCCGATCCGGATGGGCGAGTTGGGAACGGTCTACCGCTACGAGAAGGCCGGCGTGCTCCACGGGCTGCTTCGAGTCCGCGGCTTTACGCAGGACGACGCCCACATTTTCTGCACCGCGGAACAGATCTAGGAAGAGATCAGCGAGGTCATCCGCTTCGCCATCGACCTGTGGGCGGCCTTCGGATTCACGGACATCAGCTACTACCTGGCAACCCGCCCGGAAAAGGCAGTGGGAAAGGACGAGCAGTGGGAGAAGGCGACCACATCGCTGGAATCCGCACTTCAGGACGCCGGTCTGCCATACGAGGTCGACCCGGGCGGCGGGGCGTTCTACGGACCGAAAATCGACATGAAAGTCCGCGACACCATCGGTCGCGAGTGGCAGATGAGCACCATCCAATTTGATTTCAACCTGCCCGCACGGTTCCAGATGACCTACAC
This sequence comes from uncultured Verrucomicrobiota bacterium, assembly GCA_964611475.1. Taxonomy (GTDB): domain Bacteria; phylum Verrucomicrobiota; class Kiritimatiellia; order SLOV01; family SLOV01; genus CAUZEO01. The sequence continues at coordinate 29,827 of CAZTAB010000422.1, forward strand.
CGGTGAAGACGGGAAGCTGCACCAACCCTACATGGTCCACCGGGCGCTTTTCGGAAGTTTGGAGCGCTTTTTCGGTATTTTGTTGGAGAACTATGCTGGTGCGTTTCCACTCTGGCTCGCACCGGAGCAAGTCCGGGTACTCCCTTTAACCGAAAAACAACTGGACTATGCGGCACAGATTTTCCAGAATCTGGGGCAGGAAAAGTTTCGTGCGTCAGTGGATACCCGGTCCGAGAAGATCGGGGCGAAAATCCGCAATGCACAGTTGGGGAAAGTCCCTTACATGCTGATCGTTGGTCCGAAAGAAATGGAGCAGTCGGAGGTGGCCGTTCGGAGCCGCCTGGATGGCGATCAGGGCACGATGAAATTACAGACGCTGGTAGAGAGACTGCGGTCCGAAGTTTCATCAAAGGGCATGCCCGCCGAGCCTGCCGGCTCAAGCTGATCATTCAATGTCTTTCGCAGTCGCTCACCCAAACCCCGGAGGCTAATTATCCGACAGAATCGCAGTAACCGCTATCCACGAGATATGACGCGGGTAAATCACAAGATCCGCGTTCCCGAAGTCCGCCTCGTTGATGTCGATGGAGCCCAAGTAGGCGTCGTCCCCACCAGCGAAGCACTGGCACTCGCCAGGAAAAGAAAACTCGACCTCGTCGAGGTCGCCGCCTCCGCCCGACCGCCCGTCTGCCGCGTCATGGATTACGGGAAATACAAGTACGAGCAGGGCAAAAAGGAAAGGGGAAAGAAAAGCGGGCAAACAAAGGTCAAGGAGATCAAGTTTCACGCGAACGTGGGGGAACATGACTACCAGACCAAACTTCGCCGCGCTGCAGACTTTCTGGAGCAGGGGCATCGCGTGAAGTGTTCCCTCTACTTCCGCGGCCGTGAGAATGACCACCGCGAATTCGGTTTCGATGTTATGAACCGGGTGATCGGGGACGTGAAGGATCTCGGTTCACCCGAGCAGATGCCCCGAATGATTGGACGCAATCTCATGATGTTGCTGACCCCGATAAAATCGAGCGGAGGGGGGGGACGCAAGAAGGAGGACCCGCAGGAGGAAGCCGCAGAGAAGGCGCCCGCGGGCGAAAAAACCGGGTAAGGGGCATGCCCGAAGGGGTTTCCGGTCTTCTGCGTCTCCGACCGGGCCAATAATCCGGAGCTGACACGGAGCGAAGCATCCTCTCCCTGACCAACCGGAAAACCCCGGCGGGGGACCGTTTCATTTCGGGCGAAAAACAGCGGCTGGAAGCCATTTATCCCCTACCCACAAGATTTTTCGCATAAAATCTGGACGACTCTCGCCATCTACCGTACATATGCACGCTTTCCAAGCGAGACCGGGACCATGGGACGGGACGCTATCGGGGCAACGAAGATGCCGAAAATGAAAACACACAAGGGCGCCGCCAAGCGCTTCAAGAGGACCGCGTCGGGCAAACTGACGCGCTACCGGCCTGGACGCCGCCACCTGCTCGATTGCAAAACGACCAAGCGGAAACGGAATTTGCGCGGTGGCGCGATGGTAAGCGAGGCTGACGAAAAGCGCTTTACGCACCTCCTGCCCTAAAGATTCGGAGACCGGACACATGCCACGAGCAACCAACGCACCTGCATCACGACGCCGCCGCAAGCGCGTACTGGAACAAGCCAAGGGATTCCGGGGCAGCCGAAGCAAGACGCTGCGCCAGGCATATCAATCCGTCCGCCATGCCATGGCAAACAGCACGGCACACCGACGCCTCAAGAAACGTCAGTTCCGCTCGCTCTGGATCACCCGGATTTCCGCCGCATGCCGGCAGAACGACATCTCCTACAGTCGCTTCATGGAGGGAGTGACCAAGGCAAACGTCGAACTGAACCGGAAGATGCTATCCGAAATCGCCATCCACGACCCGGCCGGGTTCTCCGCCATCGTGGCACAGGTGAAATAGCCGGCTCTCCGCCGGGCATGACCTCGACGCAGCGCGAGGATTCCTTTTTGATTTAGGAGGGAGGCAGGCAAGAGCTTCGCCCCCCCTACCACCGCGAACCACCAGGATCCGATGCAGGGGCCCGGACGCCTACGACCCGTCTCCCTCGTCCGCCAGGGCATCCAGCAGCAGGTCAGGTGATCGATCCTCCCGGACTCGATACAGGTCCAGGATCTCCGCTTGCGTGTCCGCAACTTTTTTCCGGTCCAGCACAATCATCTGCCCGGAGGAGCTCTTGAACTCGACGTAGGGGCCGTCGTCATCCGATTCCACGATTTCGACAAGCTGCCGCAGATTTCGAATCGGCTGTTCGTTGACGTGGGTAACCATCCAGTTCGAAACATTGTGGTACCCCTCGTTGACGTCGGCCGCGAGAACTTTGCTGACAAAGACGACTTCGTCCAGATCGGGCGTCACAAAATTGCTCCCGAGGGCGGCGATGAAATCCTTCGGGGCGGCGTTGTACCAGTTGCTCCCCCATTCCCGCAGATAATTCTTGCTCAAGGGGCAGAACACGATCCCCACGTAAATGTAGTAGGCGGGATG
>CAZTAB010000423.1:0-4031 GCA_964611475.1 uncultured Verrucomicrobiota bacterium
CATGGAGCGCGAGGAATCCTTTGCCCTGCGCGAGGAACGCCAGGAAGCCCCGCCGGGCATCCTCCGACAGCTTGAAGTGCCACTCTTTTCTCCACGCAGGATTCACCTGGGATTGACTGCACGTCCACCGGACGCAGTTCAAGGTCAGCATGTCGAAGTCCAGGATCGATCCGTCCTCGACGACGGTGAAGTCCTCGTGGATTTCAGATTGGATCCCGACCGCATCAAGGACATCGGCCAGCATGGGCGACGTACGGGCAAAGTCGTGTGCAACGCCTCCGCTCAATATCAAATTTCGTTTCAGACGGCTTCACCCGTTCTGGTTGGTCCCAGGTCGCCGCTACGACCCGGGAGTCAGATTGTGCAACTTGCTATTGTACATCTCCACGGATGACATCGTCCTGCTCAACGGCCGGTGCATGGTGGCGTTCGTGCCATCAAGTTCCACGATTCGTAGCAACTGCGGCAATTCGTCGGATTCGCTGGTCAGCCAATCCCCTTCTCGTAGATCCTGTGGATCCTCGAAGGTCACGGTGGACCGCCCGGATGTTGTCGACGCGACGTATCGCGCGGGCGTCACAAATCGCTGAATGTATACATCAACGCTTGACGGCTTGTACGAGGTGTCTACATCGCTGAGTATTCTGCATGTGACCGCGCCGGCCCGGACATCCGTGACCAGTAGTCCTATAGCTTTTTCCGTCCTCTCCTGGTCCCCCTCTATCACGGGCAACTTCACCTTCCAATACAGGAGATCCTCGCTTTTGATGAACGGAATGTCCGTTTGGTCCGTGAACGTCATCGTATTGTCATCCACGTAGATCACATCGCGGATTCTGGCCGGCATCGAAAGAGGCAGCTGCTCTATGTTGTATACCGTCGGGCCGACCTCAAGACGTCTGCATTGAGGGAAAATGATGGCCCTCCGGGGAAACGACGACAGCTTAATCGTGTTATCGTAATACTTCGTCTCGCCGGAATAATGCCTCTGTTGCACCATGTTGAATCGGCTGTTGTATGGACGAAGCACATTGAAGAATCCGCTGACGTCGTCCACGTTGCCCTCGGTCCGCTCGATGCGGATCTGGCAGTTGTCAAACAAAGCCCCTCTGTCGGCGACGATATTGAGAACGCGCTGCACGACAAAAGCGCAGCCGTTGAATGATACCGGCACATTGGCATACAGGACGTCGTCCTTGTTGTCTCCGGAACCCAATCCGATCAGGCTGAGATTACACCCCGAAAAGATCATCCCGTGACCCGCGCCGGAGGGGGTCGTTCCGACCATGCCCAGCGTGGCCACCGATTCGAAATAGCAATCCCGTATCGCGCCCTGACCGATCCCGGAGGTTGTCTGCAGGAATCGATAGCACTTGCCAATGTTGCATCCCCATACATTGGGGGGCGCGCCAGCCCCAAGGCCAAAGGTGACCCCGTCGATCGCCACGTAGGATCCATAGATATTCGTGTTTTCTATGATGATGTTCCTTTGCTGGGAGCCCGTGGTCGCCACCCCGTACTTGTTTTCGAGGATGTGACCGTCGCGAATCATGAAGTCCTCGGCACCGGTCGACTGGTCCGTCGGCTGGATCACAAATCCGACCGCGAATCCCTGGATCCTGACGCGATCGATGAGGAGTTTCGAGGATCCTCCCGCATTTACATTGGTGGTAAACGTGTACGCGCTGTCGGTCCCAAGCTGGCTATCGACGACAATGCCAGCGTACGGCCCCAGCCGATTTTCCGATATGCCCTCACTCAACCAGCTCGCCCCGTCGCGGGGCATTCCGAACGCCGAGGCGACCTGCTCGGGGGCGAAATTGTTTCCGATCAGGCGGAGGTCCTGGATCACGACAGACCGGGAGAACTGGATACTCAGGAGAGGATTGGTCTTCTGTGCGGGCGCATGCACCAGAACCGTACGGCCCACAAACATGCCGTTTGCCCCGCGGAGCCGGATCGAGCCAAAGTCCTCCCCCAGGGCGGGAGCTTCGATGGTACCGTCGATCAGGTATTGTCCGGGCCCGATGTACACGTCGCCCGCCACCCCGACCACCGAATCGATCGCATTTTGGAGGGCAGGGAGATCGTCGGTGACGCCATCGCCGACCGTCCCGAACCAGATTGTGTCCACTTCACCGCCGGTAACGAAACGTACGGGCACCGTGCTGTCGAAGATCTTGTTGCGAGCAAGGAGGTTCGAAGGACGGTCCAGTGTCAATTCAGCGCTCCCCGTACCGGAAATGTAGCATCCCGGCTCGTTGGCCACGAATTGAGCAGGGGACATTGTCCGGGCGGCCGACAAAACGGCGGAGCCGTCCGGCAGGTCAATGATGAGGATTCCACGATCCGGCATCGCGTCGATCGCGTTCTCAACGCGCCCGTCGTGTTGGGACACATAAACACGATTGGCCGGCCTGTTGGCGTTAACGTCTCGCTGTGCGTAGGCCACCGGGTTTACAATCTGAAGAAGGGCAACGGTCCCGATGGCTAGAGAAATCACGGCTTGTTGTCTCATTTGTAATATCCCGATTGATTTTCGCTTGTGACCATATTCATACTCCTGCCGTCTTTTCCGGCTTGCTCGGCACTCTGCCCTGAAACCCCTCTTCGAGTCGGAGCCACGAGTAGAAACCGGTTTCATGGCTAGCACTCCAGCAACTCGTCCCGAATCTGCCCGCGGTTGGCTTCCAGCAGTTCATCGAGCTTCGGCCGCACCTTGCCGATGTCGCGCATAACGGGATCCATGAGCAAGGCAACCTCCAGATCGTTGCGGTTGCCTTCCACCGCCACGCGTACCAGCGCGCCCTGGTAATCGAGTATCTGACGGGTCAATGGCGCGACGCCGTCAGGAACGCCGGCAGAATGAATCGGCTCCGGACCCGCACGATTCAGACGGGCAGTGAGCAGGACAATGCCCTCGTCCTGCAGGTTGTCGATTGCTCCCGGGGCGTGCATGTTGACCATGATTTCCTCCCCCGCATTTCGCAACATGGACGAAATGGCTACGATTCCAACCGCCGGGAACGCCGGGTTGGAGGGCAGGTCCTTGAGGGCCGGCTGTTCCCAGAAACCATCGCCGTTACTCCGGCCAATGCATTGCTCGGCCTCGGCAATTTCCAGCGCCTGGGATTCGTTGCGGGACGCCACCTGCCCGGTATCGATCTTGTAATGATGGTCTCGCGTAATCTCCGCCATCTCATCGTGGTGCGTCCAGTGAAAGCAGTGCGCCCAGGCGCTGATCCAGTGTTCGTACAATTGAAATGTCTCCCATCCCATTCGGTTGTAGACCGACAAGTTGCCGGGATCGATTTTCGCCATCTCATCGCGCACGACGGGGTAGATATCCTCCCCGTTCAGGGTCAGCCCGGTACTCCAGCAGAAATGGTCAATGCCGCAGCCGCGATAAGCGAGTCCCGGACAGGGCCGGTCCCATCCCAGGAAGGCCGGAATGCCACTCAGCTGGTGCCGATCGCCTCCGCAGTACCCCATGACCTTGACGTTGCTGTACTCTTTCACTGCGCGAACAAGAAAGGGAACCGGATTCGTGAAGTTCACCATCCACGCATCAGGACAGCGTTTTCCCATCTCTTCGGCAATCCTCAGCACCACTGGAACGGTTCGCAGGACGATCATGGCCGCGCTGGGCCCGAAATCGTCATGCCCGTGGAATCCGTACTTCAGGCCGATCCGCTTATCGTACTCCATCCGGTCAACGCCCCCGACGCGGATGACGTTGTACACGAAATCCGCGCCTTCGAGGGCCTCACCCAAATCGGTCGTGCCCGTTACATCAATGTCCGCCGCGCGGACTTCGGGCATTTCCCGGGCCAGACTTGAAATGATACGCACGCGCCGCTCATCCAGGTCCATGACGGCGAGCCGGCTGTTCCGCGCCACATCACCCGACCGCGCCCAGTCGTGGATCACCCCCAGGGTGCGCAAACTCCCACCGCCAATAAAAACGATTTTCGTCATGCAAAATCCTAGTTGTCGGGGTACACCCGGCGATACCAATCCAAGCTCTCGGA
>CAZTAB010000424.1:0-4262 GCA_964611475.1 uncultured Verrucomicrobiota bacterium
GCACCGTGCACGATCAGTTTACCGATCATGCTGTCGTAGTTCGGCGGGATTTCGTACCCGGGATAAACATGGGAATCGATGCGAACGCCGGGTCCGCCGGGAAAGCTGACCCATTCGACCGGCCCGGGGGAGGGTTGAAAATTCCGGTACGGGTTCTCCGCATTCACCCGAAACTCAATGGCATGCCCGCTCGACACGACATCACGCTGCGAAAAAGACAGCTTCTCGCCGGCGGCGACACGGATCATTTCCTTGATCAGGTCGCGGCCGGTGATTTCCTCTGTCACGGGGTGTTCGACCTGGATCCGTGTGTTCATTTCCATGAAATAGAATCTTTGCGATTCCTCATCATACAGGAACTCCACCGTGCCGGCGTTCACGTACTTCACCGACTCCGCCGCCCTGACCGCCGCCCGTGCAATCTTGCGCCGCACATCGGCCGCAAGCGCCGGGCTCGGGGACTCTTCGATAAGCTTCTGATGCCTTCGCTGAATGCTGCAGTCCCGTTCGCCGAGATGCACGATCGTTCCGTGCTGGTCCCCCAAGATCTGCACCTCAATGTGGCGGGCGCGTTCCACGTATTTCTCCAGGTAGACCGTGTCGTTGCCGAACGCCTGCTGGGCTTCGTTCCGCGCGGTCTGAAACGCGTTCACGAAATCGCGATCATCCTTCGCCACGCGCATGCCCTTGCCACCGCCCCCCGCGGACGCCTTGATCAGGACCGGGAATCCGATCTTGTTTGCGATCTTCAACGCCTCGTCCTCGGTTTCAACGGCTCCATCGCTCCCGGGCGTGATCGGCACCCCCGACTTGCGCATGGTGTCGCGGGCCAGTGATTTATCTCCCATTTTCCGGATCTGCTCCGCGGTCGGCCCGATGAACACGATGTTGCAGTCGTTGCAGATCTCCGCAAAATGCGCGTTCTCCGCAAGGAATCCATAGCCCGGGTGAATCGCATCCGCACCCACGATCTCCGCCGCACTGATAATGCTGGCGACTTTCAGGTAGCTGTCGGCGGCAGCGGGGGGACCGATGCAGATCGCTTCGTCGGCAAGCTGCGTCGGCATGGAATCCTCATCCGCTTCGGAGTAGACCACAACGGTCTCGACGCCCAGTTCCCTACAGGCACGGATGATCCTCAGGGCAATCTCCCCGCGATTGGCTATCAGCACGCGTTCGAACATGGAATCAGGCGGGGTCGATCAGAAACAGCGGCTGGCCGAACTGGACCGGCGCGGCATTCTCGACGAGAATTTGACGGATGGTCCCCTTTACCTCGGCCGTAATCTCGTTCATTACCTTCATCGCCTCGACAATGCACACAACAGTGTCGACGTCCACCTCGGCTCCCACCGCGATGAAGGCATCCGCCTCCGGCGCCGGCGCGGAATAAAAGGTTCCTACCATGGGTGACGTGATGGGCTCCAGGTGATCCTCGGGGTTCCCGTTGTCCGCCGGCGTGCCTGACGGCTCCCCGGCGCCGGGGTCTGCTCCGGCCGGCCCAGGGATCACGGCAGGGGCCGAAGGAGGTGGCACCTGCGCGATAATCTTCTGCTCGAACCCGTTGCTCCGCTTGATCAAAATCCGGAAGCCCTCTTCCTCGAGTTCGAACTCGCTGAGGTCGTTCTCTTTAATCAATTCAATAATTTTTCGGATTTCTTTGATATCCATGGCTGGATTCTCCGATCTATACGTTCTCTTGTCTAGCCCGTATATCGGACTCACACCGGATCCAGCGATGCGCGACCCTGCGCAATGAACATCCCCTCCAGAACCGCCTGGGTTTCGACATTGCTCTGAAGGCGCTCCAGCGCAAGATCCACCGCCTGAATATTCCGGATCGCGCTGCTGTGGCGCTGCCGGCCTGCCAGGCACTCCAGCGTTTCCTGTTCCCCTGAAAAGTGAAGCGTGGCCCCGTCGGCTCCGACGACACACATCAGGATATCACGGTGCCAGAACTGAATGGCCCGGAAAATCGAATCCAGCAACTCCTTGAGCCGCGACTTCACGCGCGCATCCACGATCTCCTCATCTGCTTCCTCCCCTTTGTATTCAGCCTCTTCCTCCTCCTGGAACTGCCGGGCCATGGATTTCAGGAGGCCGTTCATGCGGGCCGCCTTCGCCAGAGCAGACAGCGGGTCCTCCGGCGGCCCCTCGCGAAGAATCTCCAGCACATCCCCCAGCCATGGGGCATCCTGGGGCACGGTCGCAGGTTCGTGCAGCGTGACCCGCTGGCACCGGGAGACGATTGTGGGAAGCAAGCGCTGTGGCTCCTGACAAAGCAGCAGCAGAAGCGTCTTCGGGGTCGGCTCCTCGAGAGTCTTCAGGAATGCATTCGCCGCCGCCAAATTAAAACACTCGGTGTACAGGAGGACCCCCGCCTTCCATCCACCGTCCAGGGTCGTCTGAGACAATTTTCGATTCAGCGCCCGGACCTGATCAATCGTTTTCATGCGGCCTTTGCCTGTCGGCTCCACCCAAGCAACGTCGGTATGCCGATTCTCCGCGTACCGGCGAAACAGCGCATCGGGTTCCGGGTCCTCCCCGGAACCATTCATGACGGTGCCAAGCAATCCCAGAGCCACCTCCTGTGCAACGCCGCGGACAGTGCCCGCAAGCAGGTAGGCATGTGACAGCCTCCCGGCATGAAATCCCCGCTGCAAGTCCTCAAGGACGCTCGTGCTACCGGTTGATGAAGTCCCGCTCAACGCTTCTCCAGATCTGCTCTTCGATCTCCCCGGGCAAGCCAGTGCCATCAATCACCACGAACCGGCCGGGTTCCTCCTTCGCCATCGCAAGGTATCCCTCCCGGACCCGCGCATGGAAGGCTTCGTTTTCCCGCTCGATCCGGTCCGGCCCGTTACCCGTGGAACGACTCCGCTCCGCAAGGCGTGTCCTCGCCTGCATCGGCTCGATATCGATCAGAAAAGTACGGTCGGGAACCGTTCCATCAGCGGCAAATTCGTTGAGAGGCTGCATCCTTGCCGCGCCGAATGCTCTTCCGTAGCCCTGATAGGCCGTGGTGGAGTCGGCGAAGCGATCGCACAAAACCCACTGCCCTTCGCGAAGTGCCGGCAAGATCCGGGCATGCACAAGCTGCGCCCGACTCGCCGCAAATAACAGCGCCTCCGCTTCCGGAACGATTTCCTCCCCGGTTGCGTCGTGCTGCAATATGTCCCGGATCGCCTCCCCCGTGGGCGTCCCACCCGGCTCCCGGCAGATCAGGACAACAACACTTCGTTCCCTCAGCCGGCCAACAAGCCTCTTGAGCTGCGTTGTCTTGCCACTGCCCTCGGGGCCCTCGAACGTGATGAACCTTCCCGGCGAACTCAAATCACAACCTCTTGAGCTTGAAACCGTCGGGGGTATCCTGAACCGCCCAGCCTTTCGCGGCGAGTTCATCCCGACAACGATCCGCCGCCTCGAAATCACGCGCGCCGCGTGCGGCATCACGCTTTGCGGCAAGTTCCAGGATTTCCGCGCCGGCCTCTTCCTCCCGGGATCCGATGAACCCGAACACCTCATCCATCCGGGACAGCAGCCCAAGAATTCCGGATGCGTCGCCGGCACCAAGTTCCCCCATATCCATCTTTCGGTTTCCGGCGCGGATCAGATCAAAAAGCGCTGCGCTCGCATTGGAAATATTCAGGTCCTCGTCCAGCGACGTTCCAAATCGGTCAAGCTCTGCCTTGGCCCAATCCGGCGCGGTTCCTGATTCTCCCTTCGCCGTCTCCTTCAAGCGCCCGGCAAACTCGTCGATCCGGCCGAGGGAGGCGCGTGCGGCATCCAGGCCTTCAAGCGAAAAATTAAGGGTTTGCCGGTAGTGCGCGCTTTGAAGGAGGGCAAAACGAACTTCACGGCCCGAGTAACCCCGATCCTGCAGATCCCGCAGCGTGTAGAAGTTCCCCAGCGACTTGGACATCTTCTTCCCGTCCACGATGAGGTGCGCGTTGTGCAGCCAATACTTTGCAAACGGCTTCCCGGTCGCGCCTTCACTTTGCGCGATCTCGTCTTCATGATGCGGAAAAATATTGTCGACACCCCCGCAGTGAACATCGAACGACTCGCCGAGGAAGCGCATTGCCATGGCCGAACATTCGATATGCCACCCGGGCCTGCCCTTCCCCCAGGGGGAATCCCAGCCCACGTCACCGTCCTCCTCATCCCACGCCTTCCACAGGGCGAAGTCCCCGACATGGTCCTTTTCGTACTCGTCCTGGTCAACCCGGGCGCCAGGCTTCACCCCCTCCAGGTCCAGGTGC
>CAZTAB010000425.1:0-2564 GCA_964611475.1 uncultured Verrucomicrobiota bacterium
CCTCCCCGCCTGAGGGAACTCGCCGCCGCCAGATGGCTACACCGATTGCCACCGTGACAGCAAGCCCGACAAGTTGCGCGTAAATCGGCACCATGTACTGTCGCTCTGGCATCCAGAAGAACGCCGCACCGACCAGCACCAGAACGGCTACCGCCAGGGGAACGAGGTTGGTGAGCGCGGACGCTTCGGCCACGCGCTTAATGCCGAGAAACGCGCCACGGGTCAAGGCGTGGATTGCGAGCAACGGAAGGCCGACCGCCAGAACGGGAAGCGTGTACAGCAATTTCTCCTCTCCAAACGCCACCTCAGACAACCATGGAGACGCCAGGAATAGAAGAACGGCAGTGATCATCGAGGCGGGCACAACCATCACGAGGAGCCTGTGGTACACGGTGCGGCGAATCCCGCTCTGTTCCTTCTGCGTGGCGGCCACGAACCGCGTTACGCTCCGCTGCGTGCCCAGCGCACCCAACAACAGGAACATGTTAGCGATGGTCATCGACAACGCATAGGTGCCGATCGCCCCCTTGCCGTAGAGACGGGCGAGAACGAAATAATACAGAAGCCCCAGGGGCATCGACAGGAACTGGATGATTGCAAACGAGGAGGCGCCCTGAACCAATTCTCCCAGATCCCCTCGAAGAAAGCGCCTGGCACGGCGCAGCACTGAACTCACCGAAGTGTTCATGCGCATCGAGCCACCGCGTCAGGAAACGGGCGCGAATTCGGACAGGCGTTCATGCCATTCGGGGCGCTGCGCGAAATGTTTGTCGAGCTGGGCGCGGTAGTGTTCGACATGCTCGGGCGCGTGACGGTACCCGGGCTTCAATTTCCATGTCCTCAGACAATCGGCAATCCAGTCCTCGATCGGGTCGATGTCAAGGAACCTCGCCAGCCGGCACACCATATCCCGGTTCAGATCCCGCTCGGTAAACGTGAAACAATTGTCGGGGCACGCGTCCTGTAGCTCCAGGAACCAGCCAAACTGGTTCAGGATTTCGTCGATCGCGGCCTCCACGGTTGTGATGCCGACATCCCCGAGATGAAGGCGCGCCCGTCCTTTTCGGATGATGGATGAAGCACAGTCCAACGGGTTCCGTACAGGCATGAGAAAACACAGCCTCGACTCCTGTTCCACAAGACTCGGAAGCGGTACGCGGTTCTGCCGCACGTATTTCGTGAGTACCGCGGACTCTTTCCAGTACAAAACGCGCATGCGACTCTCGGGTTCCTTCCGGGGAGACCATGTGGTATGCAACTCCTGCATTTGCGCGTTCTCGAACGCGTGGGAGTGCTCGATCGAACCGCCATGAAGACCTTTCTTTCCCCGCTCGGAAAGGTAGACAGCGTACCGAATAAATCGTTCAAATGCGCGGGAAGAATACTCTGAGAGGAAATTCACCTCGGGCAGCGGGAAAATTCTCTTCCCCGCGTGATTCAATACGCGACACTGAGGGTGGGAAGCCATCATCCCGGCCACGAGAGTGGTCAGGTTGCGGTTGGGCCCGAGGGAACAACACAGCTTTCGAAGCGCGGGAAATTCCTTGCCGCCCTTTTGTGAGCGGGACAAATCCCACCTCATCTGCGCGCGGAGAAACATCGGTTCCACGCCCCGCTTTAATTGGTATGCAACTCCCATGGAATACGGAATGTATTGAACGGGACACCTTGGCGTCAAGTACGCGGGGCTTCTCTCGAATCGGCCTTTTCGCTCGTGCAAATCCGCGTTTCGCCAATCACCTTCGATGGGAATCGAGCGGGCGACACGTTCCCGCCCTTGCCACCGAGGCAAAATAATATTGACAGGGTTTATACAGATCGTTTTAAACAGTCAGCATGCCAGTACTTCCCATCATCTTAATTGTAGTAGCCCTGTTGCTCGCCGCGCCCTTCCTGACGTGGGTAGCTTTTTCTCTGAAACAAACGGCATTCATCGTGGGCTTGGCCGCGCTTCCGTTTCTCATACTCCTGGGGAATCGGCCCAATCTCTGGATGATCCTGGTCGCATGGATCTTCGGATCAAACATACGGGTGGTCCTTGGCGGCACCCTGACATTGTTCACCGTCCTGTCCGCGGGCCTGGCTATTATTCTTCTCGCCCGCACGATCATTTCCAAACGTACCAATCCGTACGGGAAAACAGCACGGCGGTGGGGAATCGGGTTGCTCCTCGTCGTCATTATGACCATGTACATCAGGGGAATCGGGTTCCATTTTCTCGGCGGCGACAAGATCGGGGGCATGCGATACATTCTTATCCTGGTGCCGATCGGCCTTTTCGTTCTTTCCAGCCTGGTCACACTCTCCCGCCGGGAATGGAAGTATGCGCTGTACGGCATGTGCATTACGGGGCTTCTTCCCGGCATCGCGGAGTTTGCCATCCACGTATCGGGCGGAAGCTTCTATCACCTCTACTACCTGATCCAGCCGAAGACCGCCCTGGGTACAACGATTGAAGCAGCGGCTGCAGGGGCGGATCTCGTTCGCTACAAGAGTGCGACCGACACAAGCAGGTACATCCTTCTGTTCGCGCTTCTTGCATTCCCCGGTACCGGCAAGAAAAG
>CAZTAB010000426.1:0-4896 GCA_964611475.1 uncultured Verrucomicrobiota bacterium
TATGAGGGCGAAAGCATCGAGGACCATGACGGTGCTGACCCATCCGTCACCTGGGGCTTCGCGCCTGGCGCAGACGGCCCATGCTTAATCTATCATGAAACCATCCGTGACACCAGTGCCTCTTGCGCCGGTGTGCCCAATTGGGCCGGCACGGTGGCGGCCGGCGTGCTCGAGCAGCGTATTGTGCTGCATGAGTCACTGCACCGATTCGACATGGTGCACCTCGGCGGGGATCCATACGATGTGGGTATCCTCCAGGCGGGGATCAATCGGAGTGGCACGGCGGCCCAAAACCGGATGATCGGCGCACAGATTATCAAGATTCGGAATCAGCCACATCCACGGTAATAATGAAGGAGCAGAGATGAATTTCAACCTGCGCTTGGGCATTGCATGGGTGGGCCTTCTGATGGCCGGCTTCTGGCCATGGACCGGCATGGGTGAGACTGGAGCCAGCGAGGACCCGCTTGCCGACAAGCTTGTTTGCACGGTGGTTCCCGACCAGCTCTCCATTCCTGCAGGATCTCCCCTGTTGGTTGAAATGAAGATGGAAACCCGGGGCAAGGAGCTGGTGCTCCTGGAGCAGCCCCTGGGAGAACTTTATGGCACGGCGATCGTGCAGATCATGCGTCCCGGGGAAAGCCATTTTGACGAGGTTCGCACCTCCTACACGGGGCGCAAGCACGTTGCGGGCTACCGGGGAGTCATCAATCCGGGCGAACATGTCGTTGCGCACACGTTGTTGTTCGCCGATTCGGGTGGTGCGCTGGTCTTCGGGGCTCCAGGTCGCTATGAACTGCGTGCCCGGCTTCGTGCTGGTTCCGTGCAGCCGACATCGTTTCCTGTTGTAATTGACGTGCAGGAATCAGATCCTTCTGTTGAGAAGGCGTTGAACTCCGTGCGTGCCGACTGGACGCATGTTTCCCTGCACGAGACCCTGCATGCCAAGCGGCTTGCCCGGATCAGGGGCGCGCTCGGCCACTTGGCGCCGTTCGAGCATTGCCTCGCATATATTGAAGGCCTGAGCGAGTTGACCTTCGGAGGCAAGGGGGCTCATGCACGGGGTGTGCAGAAGCTTGAAGGGTTGCGAACCCCGGCCGAGCTCCAATGGAACAACCTGGTCACGGGAGTCTTGGCCATCCATTGTGCCAGGACAGGAGACCTGGAGGGCGCCAAGGAATTGTTGCGGCAATCGCCGATGCGTTCCCGATTAACCGACCAGGCCCGGCAAATCCTGAAAAACAGCTCCGGCGCGGAGTAACTTGCGGGATGCGATCCGCGTCGCGGTATTTTGGCTTTTGAACCACTTGCCGCTAGGTCGGTTTCATGATCGAAGATGACCCTTTTTCCTCGCTCGCGTATACATCGATGCGTGAATATGTTTTTTCCGCGCGATGCGGTGTAATTCGTGTTCCGTCATGGCAGCGGTTTCCCGGTACGATGGGGCGTTTGTTTTACCTTTGAGTTTTGAATGGAGGATGGCATGAGCCGAGTGTACGGCGCAAGGGATCTGGCGGGCGACGGGCCGCAACGCACGTTTACGGGCGACCAACTGCAGCAGATCGCGTTTCCGCTGGGCGGGATCGGCGCGGGGTGCCTGCACATTGGGGGAGCAGGGAATTTTCAGGATTTCTGTTTGTTTAATGCGCCGGCGTTCGGGCATTAGCCGATGACGTTTGCCGCGGTGCATTGCAGGGGGCAGGGGAAGAGGGGCGGGGTGTTTCGGGTGCTTGAGGGGCCAGTGCAGAAGTCCCACATTTATAACCAGGGGCGCTTCGGCAATGGGGGGCTGGCGTCCGGTCACGAGGGGCTGCCGCATATGGAGTCTGCCGAGTTTAAGGGGGAGTTCCCTTTTGCCTCGGTCAAGCTCAAGGACCGGGACCTGCCGCTGGCGGTGGCGATGGATGTCTATTCGCCCTTCATACCCGGCGACGAGCTGGCCTCCGGCTTGCCTGCGGCCTTTGTCACCTACCGGCTGCGCAACCGGGGCAAGCGCAGGCTGGCGGTGCAGTTTTCCTTTAACGCGCAGTACCCGACGCCGGGCAATGTTCATGGGCAGGACGCCCGCGACCTGGCCGGTCACCAGGTGAGGCACCTGCGCGAGCGAAGGGCGGCTGGCCTCTATTTCGACAGCGACCTTCCCGACAATGACGGGCGAAAGTTTAGCGTTGCCGCGGTCTCGCCGCGGAAGGGGCAAAAGGCGAATTGCGCGTGGTTTCGCGGGGGGTGGTTTGACGCGCTGACGATGCTGACCAACGATCTCGCAACCGGGACGTTGAAGTCGGCACGCCACTCGCTTCCGAGTTTGGAGGGTGGGTGGACCCGGTTCGGCGCGACACTGTTCTGGAACCTGGCGTTGGCCCCGGGTGAGGAGTGCGAAATCCCGCTGGTCTATTGCTGGCACGCGGGCAACAGCATGTTGCGCCATGGGCCAACGGCCGGGGATGACTGCCGCACACGCACCTACAGGCCCTTTTATACCACTCGCTTCAATGATGCCTGGGCCGTGGCGCGCCACTGCCTCGATTCCTTCGACACGCTCCGTGAGCGTACATGCCGGTTCCACCGCGCGTTGTTTGGTTCCACCCTGCCAAACTATGTTCTCGATGCCGTGTCGGCCAATCTGGGCATTCTCAAGTCGCCCACCGTGCTCAGGCAGGAGGACGGGATGATGTGGTGCTGGGAAGGCTCGTCGTACGACAATGGCTGTTGCGCGGGATCCTGCACCCATGTTTGGAACTACGCGCAGGCTTTGCCCTACCTGTTCCCCGCTCTCGAGCGCACCATGCGCGATGCCGAGCTGAAGCACTCTATGGACCGTCGCGGCCACGTGGCGTTTCGGTCAACCCTGCCCACGGGCGCAGCCGAGCACGGGTTCCACGCCGCCTGCGACGGACAGCTGGGCGGGGTGATGAAGGTGTACCGTGAGTGGCAGATTGGCGGCGACCAGCGGTGGCTCAAGGCGCGCTATCCCTTGGCGCGGCGGAGCCTTGAGTACTGCATCCGCACCTGGGATCCGGTCCGAAGGGGCGCGCTTGTGGAGCCGCATCACAACACCTATGATATCGAGTTCTGGGGTCCGGACATCATGTGTACCGGCTTCTATCTCGGCGCGCTTCGGGCAATGGCTGAGATGGCGACAGCCGTCGGCCGCGACGAAGACGCACGCCAGTATTCGGCGCTGGCGGAGAAGGGCAAGGCCTTTTGCGATGCCAGGTTGTGGAATGGCGACTACTATTGCCAGCGGGTGGAGTGGAAGAACCTGAAGAGCGCCCGCCAGCTGCGAAGGCTGGTCGAAGGCGCCGGTCAAATCCATGCCGGGGGTGGCTATTCTGCGGAAGCCATGGAGATTTTCAAAAGGGAGGGTCCCAAATATCAATACGGCGCGGGCTGTATCTCCGACGGTGTCATGGGGCAGGGGTTGATCACCCAACTCGGGTTGCCCGACGCGCTCAACCGCAGCCGGACCCGGCGTCATCTCAAGGCGATTTTCAGGCACAATTTCCGCCGCACGTTGCGTGGCCATGCGAATCCGCAGCGACCCGGCTATGCGCTCAACGACGAACCTGGCCTCCTGCTTTGCTCCTGGCCACGTGGTGGCAAACCCTCGCTGCCTTTCGTATACTCGGACGAGGTTTGGACGGGCATAGAATACCAGGTTGCCAGCCACATGATCTGGGAGGGCCTGGTTGCCGAGGGGCTGAGCATTGTCCGTGCCGTGCGAGAACGCTACGAGGGCGGCGTCCGCAATCCCTGGAACGAATACGAATGCGGCAATTACTATGCCCGGGCCATGGCTTCATATGGGCTGTTGCTGGCGCTGGGCGGGTTTCGCTACCATGCAGCAGCCAGCCGTCTCGAGTTGGCGCCACGTCTCCCCCATAAGAACGGCCGGTTGTTTTTTTCCGTGGAATCGGGTTGGGGGTCGATTGACTATAGCAGGCGGGGCCGGAAGCTTACTGTTCGCATCCGGGTGGAAGAGGGCGAGTTGAGCGTGGAGGAAGTCGTCTTTTCAGGCGCCCTTGCAGGGCGACGGCGGAGAAAAAGATCGGGTGGCACCGCGTGCCCACATCGGCCATTAACGATCGAGATCGGCGGTTGATTGGCTGGGTATTCCCTCCACAAAGCACACGCGGCTGAAGTGGCGGGCTGGAGATCCGGGTGTGGGGGTTGTCCGCTCATGGACCGTCGTGAGGTTCGTCATGCTCTCACCCGGCGCACCGGGAGGGACAGCGTATCCATGTCCCATGACATGTATCCCCATGAAGAGCCACAGAGCCGGTTCGAATGCGTTCCCTGTTTGTTCCTTGGATCGTTTTCGGGTTCTGGGGGCTTGGAAGGGGGGGGCGATACCCATCCGGCCACAGCAAGGACAACTCTTCCCATCCCTCTGTGGAGAGATCACCCAACGTTTTATGAAGGGGCGGCAATATGCTCAGGCTTGGGCGTCTCGATTTCTCAGGAGAATACTTGTGCGTATGCCCCCGCTGTTTATCCTTTTGTCTTGATGCCCAGGGTGGATGGATTCGCGTGCTCTCCTTTTGTTTGAGGCGAGCTGAAAAGGTGTTTTCAGAAGAACCAAACGGAAGGCTTCAGAATGCAGTTCAACGGCTTACATTCGAGCGCGTTGCTTCTCCTCGCCTTTCTCTCGAATGGACCCGTTTTTGCGATGCAGACGGGGCCCAAGGTTCTACTCTATCACTCCTTCGATGGAAAGGTGGAGACGGCTGACTATTCAGCTGGCCCGGTCGAGATATCGGTAAACCAGGGGTTCACAGCCAAGACGCCGGCCATCAGCGGCAAGGCGGCCTGGTTCGACGCACGGGATCCCGAGGCTTCGATCCGAATTGACATGAAGGATCTGCTCAAGACCGATTCGTGGAGCATTTCCCTCTG
>CAZTAB010000427.1:0-9594 GCA_964611475.1 uncultured Verrucomicrobiota bacterium
TCCGAGATTACATCCTCGTCCCAGCTTCGACGCTGCTGGAATCCGCCCATGTCCTCGAAGACCCGTTGCCACCGGTACGCTAGCGGCTCGTTTTCATGCAGGTCGGTGATCTTCCCCTGGTCGAATAGACTTCTCGTCCGCCGGTCGACCGCCTCTTCGACGCGCCCCATCAGACCTGCCAAGTCATTGGGGGGCAGCAAACCCCGCAACAGGAGGTACCCTTCCCGCTCAAACTGGGATTTGTATTGGGCTTGCTCAATCATGGCTTCACCTTGCATTTTTACGACAGGGTTCCCTGCAATCGGCCGCTTGAAAACGACGTAGCTCTAGCGCATTCAGGAATGGAACAGCAAGCAGTTTCCCAGGCCGGCCAGACCCGGCTCAGGGATTCTGGCTCGACACGCCGGCAGCGGCCTGAACCCGGATCTGTCTTAGTTTCGTGCGCACTGCATCCCAGTCATGGGATTCGATGAGGGAGTCGGGGACAAACCAGCGCTCCATCGGCGCGCCCATCCAGTGCATGGCCTTCCAGGTCGCGATATCCTCCAATTCGATCGTCCCCGTGGGACAGAACTTGATCCCGGGGAAGATCGCTGAAAAAATGGAAACCATCTCGATGTTGGCGAGCATGACCGGACAGACCTTGAGCACCTTCACTTCCCGTCCCACGTCCTCGTAGGCGTCAAGGATGTCCTGGATATCCTGGAGACTCGATACCGCCGGCACGTAGTCGATTCCCGCATCGACGGTTACGTCGAGGACCCTGCGGCTGAATGCGGCGGAGACAACCAGGTCGGGTTTCAGCGCGACCACCTGCTCCGCCTGGGACCGGGTCAGCACGGTGCCGATTGCCATGAACACTTTGGATCGTTCCGGCCGTTCGCACACTCCGGCGAGGATCTTCAGGGCATCATCCATGGGCCGTCCCAGGATCTCGAGGACCGGAAAGCGCTCCTCGTGAACCACGTTGATGTATTCACACACCGTGTCGACAGAAAACCGGGGCATAATGTTCAACTGGGCGGGCGCGGCAGCGAGTGCTTCAAGTACGTTCCCCTTCATCTCTTCTCTCATCCTTTCACGTTTTTCAATTCCAGTTCTTCAGCAAAATGGCAAGCGACGGTATGTTCGGGGTCGCCGGGTCGTTGCACCAGTTCGGGTTCCTGCTCACGGCAGAGATCCTTCGCAAAGATGCACCGCGGGTGAAACGGGCATCCCTTGGGTCGGTTTGCCGGGTCCGGAACGTCCCCGGAGATCCGTTCCCGTTTTCCTCGAAGGCGCGGATGCGGTACCGGCGACGCCGCCAGCAGTGCGGCGGTGTAGGGGTGCTTTGGCATCGAGAATAGTTTGGCGGTGGGCGCCATCTCCACGATTCTTCCCAGGTACATGACGCCCGATCGATCGCTGAAATGTCGCACGACGTTCAGGTCATGCGTAATGAAAAGGTAGGAGATCTCCTGCTGGTTTTGCAGGGCCTGCATCAGGTTCAGGATCTGTGCCTGAACCGATACGTCAAGGGCGGATGTGGGCTCGTCTGCCAAGATGATTCGGGGCTGCATCGCCAGGGCCCGTGCGAGCCCGATTCTCTGCCGCTGGCCGCCGCTGAACGCGTGCGGATAGCGGCTCAGGTGGTTGGCATCCAGCCCCACCTGGACCATCAGTTCCGCCACTCGCTCACGACGCTCGGAGCCCGTCCCAATGTTGTAGTTCCTCAATGGCTCACCCACGTTGTCGAGGACCGTCATTCGTGGGTTCAGTGAACGAAACGGATCCTGGAAGACCATCCGAATCTCCCGCCGAATCTCCCGCATCCCGGCCTTTGGCATTTTCGTGATATCCACCCGGTCACCCTGCCTGGTTTCAAACAGGACCTTGCCTCTTGTCGGCTCCACCGCCCGAATGATGGTCCGCACGGCGGTCGATTTTCCGCATCCGCTTTCGCCTACCAGCGCCACCGTTTCCTTCCTGCGCATTGTGAAGGTGATTCCGTCCACGGCGCGGACCTCGCCAATCTGCTTTTTCAGCACGCCGCGGGTGACGGGAAAGTAGGTGCAGAGGTCCTGCACTTCGAGAATGGAGCCGGGGTTACTCATTTTCCGACTCCGATGAGTGCAGGAAGCAGCGCACGTCATGCCCGGGCGCCAGGTTCACCAGTGCGGGCATTCGGGCGTTGCACGTGCCGGCCATGGCGTGGGCGCACCGGTCCCGGAATGGGCAGCCGGTGGGGCGGCTGTATGGATCTGGGACCGTCCCGCGAACCGTGGAGAGGTTGCCCCGCTCATGCTTTCCGCTGGGTATCGAGTCAATGAGCGCCCGGGTGTACGGGTGCTTGGGGTTGTCGAAAATCTCCATCACCGGCCCCCGTTCGACGATCTTGCCCAGGTACATGACCATCACTTCGTCGGCCATTTCCGCGATAACGCCAAGATCGTGGGTGATGATCATCATCGACATCGCAAGCTGTTCCTTGAGTTCGTTGAGAAGTTCGAGGATCTGGGCCTGGATCGTTACGTCCACCGCGGTGGTCGGCTCGTCGGCGATCAGAAGCTGCGGGCGGTTGACCAAGGCCATGGCAATCATGACCCGCTGCCGCATCCCGCCGCTGAAGTTGAAGATGTAGTCATCGAGCCGGGTCCTGGCGTTGGGAATGCCGACGCGTTCCAACATCGCGATGGCAATGTCCGCCATTGCCTCCTTGTCCATCTTCGGGTGGTGAACGCGGATGGCTTCCAGGATCTGGCTCCCGACGGTGTGGAGAAGGCTCAATGCCGCCATCGGCTCCTGGTGGATGTAGGATATGCCTCGCCCCCGCACGTGGCGCATCGCCTTGCTTTTGGGTGATTCGGTGGCCAGGTCGGTTGTCTGGCCGTTCTCACGGAATCGGATGTTGCCAGCCACGATTTTTCCAGGCCACGACTGGATCTGGAGAATTGACTGTGCCATGATGCTTTTCCCGCATCCGCTTTCTCCCACCAGACCGGCGGTGACCTGTCTATTCAAAGAAAAGGAAACCCCGTCCACCGCCTTGACGGTGCCGTCGCGCAGCGGAAAGTAGGTGCGAAGACCCTCGACCCGGAGCAGGGGATCGTCGAACGCACTCATGGGCGGGAAAAGTTGCCCCTCGCAAAGTACCCCGGTATAAGTTCTGGCCTTGGCGCATTCTTCATGACTGAGACGACCCACCGATTGGTAAGGAAACATCACATATGTCCCAGATCCAGCATTATTTCAAGCCCTTCGGGGAAACGTCTGCCTCCACGCGGGAACCCGCTGCCTTCTTCCCGGGCGTTCCTCCGGAGGGTGAAGATTTCCGCGCAGGGATGCGGGAGCTCCCGTGAGCGAGAATTCCCTCTACGACAAGTTAAAATCCGGATCGCCGGTGTTTGGACTGGGAAACATGTATCCGGCGCCCGGCATTATCGAAGGAATGTGCAAGAATTTCGATTTCGTGTAGATCTCCGTTCACCAAGTAACAAAAAACATCCAGTCTCTTCTCCATGTGAATCAGGTCGCCCGCGGATTGAACCTTGGCACGGTCATGCGCATCGCGACGCTCGACCCGCTGCAGCTTGGCTATTACGCCGACCTCGCCCCCTCGGCTATCATGATTCCCATGATCAACACGGCGGACCAGGCGCGGGAGGTGGTCGCCGGCCTTCGCTTTCCCCCGCTGGGTAATCGCTCATACGGAGGACGGCGCGTCATCGATCTGCACGGGCGCGAGTACCACCGGGAGGTCCCGCTCCTGGTCGTCGCCCAAATCGAAACCCTGGAAGCGGTGGACAACGCGGAAGCGATCGCTTCGGTCGAGGGGATTGACGCGCTTTTCTTTGGGCCGGACGACATGCGATGCCAATTGGGTCTGCCGATGGATGCCTCGGCGCTGGAAAACGAGAAGATGCGCGCCGGCGCGGAACGCACGGCCCAGGCGGCCGCGAATACCGGAAAATTTGTTGGTACCGTGGCGCTCATGCCGGATGCGATTCAGGTATACATGGATTTTGGGTATCGGATTTTTGTTGTTGGAGGAGATATCATTTTCCTTCGCGGGTCCGCGGCGGAGAAGCTCAAAGAGATCGAGCCGTGGATTGCAACCAAGACCCGGCCCACGGGCGGTTCGCACGGCTCCTACGGCTGATCCTTTGGAGTGATTTCCAGGAGGTAGAACACCATTTCGTTGTGTTCTCCGAAGCTGAGATGAAAGGCGTCGGATTGCTCTTCCACGCGTTGGATCTGCTTCAGGTTTTCCTGGAAGACCTCGGAGAAGGCGAAGAATCCGAAGTCGACAACCCGCCCGCGGAGGCCTGCGTCCTCCAGGAGTTCATCCGTGCGCAACTGGCCTAGCGCTGAGATTTGCATCACATAGGCGACTCCGTCCTTGGCCAGGAGCTCCGGAAGAAGCCCAATCAAGTGGTCGAAGAGATTTCTTCCCCAGTAATCCACGGGTCGGTGCCCCGACACTTGGGCGCGCGGGTCGACGGGCATCTGGTAGAGGCTGGCAACGACGACATCGTACTGATTCTCCGGCAGCCATGCGAACAAGTCGACCACATTGCCGTGCACGAGGTCCGAGACGTTGTTGCGAAACGCGTTGGTCAGCGTGTTGGCCACCGCCTCCTGTTGAACGTCGATGGCTTCGACGCGCCTGGCCCCGTTTCGGGCAAGCTGGACACTGAGGATTCCGGTGCCACACCCGACATCCAGGCAACTTTTCCCTTCACCGATGCCTTTTTGGAAGAGGTATTTCCAGGTCAGAAAGCTGCCGGGAGTGGGCTGGAATACGCCGGGCTCGCAGACGATAGCGGGGAACGGCAGGGGGTAGAGCGTCTGGTCCTGGTCGTCAACCCAGGGCCTGCCCATGATCACGGAGGGCTTTTGAATCAACCCTTCGCCGTTCTCGGATCCGGTCGCGGCAGGAGTCCCCACTCCGGGACGTCCGGGTCGCGTGCCCTTTAGTTTCCTGCGTGCTTCTTCGATGTGCTCCGGCATGACGCCGCAGCACCCGCCGATGATCTGTGCGCCTTCGCTCCGCCACTCCATGGCGAGGTTTGCAAATGCCTCCGCATCCACCTGTTCGTCGAACTTCCACTCCGGATCCAAATAATGACCCAGATTTGGATACACCCCCAGTGGCAGGTCGGTAAAGTCGCGCAGCCAGGGAATCATTTCCGGCACATGGCTGATGGGAAGGCAATTGATGAGCAGCGCGTCCACACCAAGTTCCTGGAACCGATGAGCCGCCCGCCCGAACAGGTCGCCCTCGGGGCCGCCCCAGTGCTGGCCGTAGACTCCGCACACGCCGTGTCGGCATCGCCGATAACTCAGCCAGATGGGATACCCCCATTCCAGAATGGTTTCGAGCCAGGAAAATGCGAGATTCTCCGGCACGAGGGAGAGGGTCTCGATGAGGATCAGATCTGGTGGATCTTCCGAAAACACGCGCTTCAGCAACTGCAGCGAGCCTTGGGCCAGCGCCTCGTCCAGGTCGCCGCTCAGGCTGAACGCCACCGAACAGTTTTCGCCGGGGCTCGACGTCTCGGACGCCTTGCGGGCAAGCCGGATGCCGAGCCGGGCGACGTCCATCCAGTGTTGAAGTTCCATGCCGGAGGTGTTGGGTTGGATCGGATTTCGCGCCGCATCAATGATTCCCCAGGTATTCGTGGAGATCACGTCGCATCCAGTGGTGGCGAATCGCCGGTGTACGTCCAGCACCGCCTCCGGGGCATGATAGAGGGCCCATGTGCCCCACAATTCGGAGTCACTCAGGTGGTAGTCCCGGAGATCGAGGCGCTGCAATTCCGTGGAAACACCGCCATCTAGGATCACGCACTCGTCGGCGTCGATCTTCCGCTTGATTGCTTCATAGGGTCTACTCATTGGGCGATGCACCGTCGGGAGCGGAAAACCAGTCGAGATTCCCCCAACTCGGTGAAAGTAAATTACAAATGCCCCCGTAATGATGCCGAGGTCAAGTGCAATTGGTACCGGTAGCGTGCGGGTCGATCAATGAAACGTATCGGGTCGATTGTCCCTGCTCCAGCAGTTCGTGCCCGAGTCCTTCCCGTTCCTTTTGGTCCAATCCACGGGAAAGGCCGGGTGTGCCATGAAAGGGCGCTTTTGTCGGAATTGTTCATCGTGTATGGTGGCCTAAATCGGGAATATGATGGAGAGAATGCCTTCGGAGGACAGACTGATCGCGGCGCGGGCGCGAATTCACGACTATTTCGTCGGGTGCTTGCTGCCCTTCTGGACCACCCACGGCCCGGATCCTGAATACGGAGGTTTCCTCAGCTATTTCGATCAAAATGGCCGGTCAACCGGGGAGTCTGTCAAAACCTTTCTTATGCAGATCCGGTTTCTCTATTCCATGGCCAGCGCGCACCGTGCCGGGTACGGGGATGGGAAGTGCGGAGACCTGGCGAAACAGGGAGCAGATTTCATTTTCGAGAATTATTGGGACGAGAATCACGAAGGCTGGATCTGGATTGCGGAGCGTGACGGGACGCCCACGGTTCTGGACAAGGTTGGTTACGGTCAGTGTTTCGCCCTGTACACGTTCAGCGAATACTTTCTTGCCACCGGCGATCCACGGGGCCGGGAGGCGGCCGACCGAACCTACACGGCGATCCAAAAACACATGGCCGATTCGTTGCATGGGGGGTACTACGAGCTGATGGAGGCGGATTGGTCTCCGAAGCCGTCGGGGAAGGCCGGGGGCGACCGAAAGTCGCTCGATGTTCACATGCATTTGATGGAGGCGTTTACCACCTATTACGAGATGAGTGGGCATCCGACGCATCGACGCCGACTAATCGAAGTGATCGATTTGATCCGGAGCAGAATGATCCACCCCGGAAGTGGTCTCGGCTATATACATTTTTCGTACGATTGGACCCCGCTTCCCCGGATTATCTTCGCCACGGAGTGGGGGAAGGACGCGATGCACGAGTCGGGGGAGGCTCCATTGGATCAGACTTCCCCGGGCCATAACGTGGAGTTGATATGGCTTCTGCTGCACGCGGCGGACGTGCTCGGGATCGACCGGGCAGAGTTCCGGAACGTGGTGCAGCCGATCTGCGATCACTGTGCAACGATTGGCATCGACTCCGAGTTCGGTGGAGTCTATGCGGACACGCCGATGGAACGTCCGACGGAAACGACCGAAAAGCAGTTCTGGCAGCAGGCAGAGGTCTTGATTGGCATGCTTGACGCCTACGCGCTGCTGGGCGACGAGACGTATCTTGACGCGTTTTTCAACGTGTACGACTTTGTGTTCGGGAAGTTCATCAACTTCGAGGCCGGGGGCGAGTGGTTCGAACGCCTGGATCGGGAGGGAAATATTGTTGATGGTGCCATGGCCCACGCCTGGAAGATCAACTACCATACCATCCGGTCCATGATTCAGGTCATCGCCCGGTTGGACGGACTGGCGTCAGGCGCTATGTGCCGGCCGCAGTGATCTGACGGGCAAGCTGCTCCCGGGCCCGCAACAGCGCTCGCGGATCCTTGTTGTAGTAGCGTAAGCCCATGGCGACTTCAGGGGGTATCTCGAGTAGGGAAAGCGCGTCCGCGTCCGGGTTGCCCCCCGAACGCTGCCGAAGCAGGGTTAGGTAATCGTAGTCTTCGAGGCCGTCCCGGATGCATTTCAAACGAATGGAAGGCCATGTCGTTCCGTTGGTTCCCGGGTAACAGATGAACCCGTTTCCATTATGCTGCCCGCTGTATGGAAACTTGCTTGCTGGATTGACAGGCCACGACTCCTGCGGCCATTTGTCCCACCCCTCAGGCCAGGCGGAGATGGCCCAGTACGCGACGCCTTCAACCTTTTGACGAAAGGCGAGCCAGTAGATGATCCGGTGATCGATGGCCGGGCGATCCACAATCATTCCTGGGCTCGCGTGGATCGGCCCCGGGTATTCTGCGTGAATCGGCAGCTGGCACAGGTACCACCAGACGCGGTCGCCTCGTCGCAGCGCATCCCGGATCCATCCGTCGTTTTGCGAGTTCGGTTCAGGAATCCATACGTCGAAGAGGCCTATGTTGTCTGGCCGCGGATCTTCGGTCATCGCGACAGCCAGGCCGGGACAATCCTCGTGAATTTCCGCAGTTCGCCGCCGATACTCCCCGTATTCCCGGTTATGTGGCTCGTCCCCCCAGATACAGATAAACCGGTCCAGCCAGCCCCTTGACTTCAGGTGGCCATACACATCCTGAGGTGGCTTTCCATCCAGCACCTGCAGTTTCACGCCACGGTGCCACAAATGCTCCGCAATGCAGTCGAATTTTTCAAGGTCGTCCCGGTAATGGTTCGCGGCATGCCACGGCGCCACCCGATGATCGAGCAGGGGCCCCAGTTTATCCAGGCAGGCTTTTAGCCCGTCCTTTGTGAACCATTCGTGCATTGACCATCCCATCGTGAACAGGGTTGGCGTTTCCGGCAGCGCAAAGTCGTGTACCTTGAGAGCCACTTCGATCCGGACATCATGGGGACCCCGCACCGTGACGCTGCCGGCGTACTGACCCGCCGGCGCGTCATGCGGCACATGCACATCGACCCAGACGGGCTGGCAATCCGGATTCGCAACTTCGAAGCCGGCCAAGGGAACCAGAGGATCGGGCCATTCGCCCACGTGCATGACCGGATACTGGGCCGGAACCGTTCGAATGTAGTCGACGAGGTGCAGGTCGATGCGAT
Source organism: uncultured Verrucomicrobiota bacterium (assembly GCA_964611475.1). Taxonomy (GTDB): domain Bacteria; phylum Verrucomicrobiota; class Kiritimatiellia; order SLOV01; family SLOV01; genus CAUZEO01. The sequence goes on from CAZTAB010000427.1 coordinate 8,696, forward strand.
CGGGCGGAATGGTGAATCCACTCTCCGCGTGGACCAGCCCGCCCGCGGTCACGGTGTGGATCTCCACCCGCTTCGACTGCAGAGAACCGGTGCCCTGCTCTTTCTCGCCTGACAGGTAGTGAACGTCCCGCTCCTGATCGGCAATCGGACAGATGACCAGCTGAAACCCTTCCGATTCGCCCTTTGCTGCGGAGATGGCCGCGCGGCCGGAAAAATCGCCCTTGAACCAAATTTTCGGGCGGAACACTTTTTCGAGGGTGATTTCCGTTCCGACGGCGAATTCCATTTGGTCGGCCGGCACACCCTGGCCCGCGAGATGTTCGCGGTGCGCGTCCAGGCGGCGATAGAAAGAGGAAGCCGCGTCGCCCCAGGGACGGCCCCAATCGTCCGTGGTATCTAGCCATGAAAGCCCGACATCGTTTGTCTCAAGATCAGAACCCATCACGTTCTCCGCAAAGGTTAAAAATGAACAGGGGAGGATGATCGACAGGGACGCATAACAAGCCGTTACGCCCCGCCGGCTGTGCCGCACGCATCGTTTCGGGAGCATGGAGAGCTGATAGCAGATCCACAGGCGGCTTGCAATGCTGCAGGCCAGGACATTGTGCAAGAAAAACAAGTGTATCTGCCCTGGATTGGCCTGTTTTGGATGCGGACGAGAAGGCGACGGGGTACGCCCCGGTCACGACACCTTTTCGCGGGGCGGAGTTGTTCCTCAATCCGGATTACAGCGCCAGAAGCAGCGCGCATCCCGTGATGACAATCGCGAAGCCAAGAAGGGCCATCCCGCACCGGCGCGATCAAACAGAACGCAGGAACTTGGGTCGTGCAGGGATCGTGGATCCGTTTCCGGTCAACTGTGACACCTGCGTGGAGACTTTACCCTGTGTTTTAAGGAC
>CAZTAB010000428.1:0-4585 GCA_964611475.1 uncultured Verrucomicrobiota bacterium
ATGGCGTCGTCGAGCTGGATGTGGAGGGAAAAGCCCGCTCCATTGAGGAAAAGCCGGAGCACCCGAGGTCGAATTTCGCGATTCCCGGCCTGTACCTTTACGACAACGGGGTGGTGGAGATTGCGAAGGGACTGCGGCCCAGCGAACGGGGGGAATTGGAAATCACCGACATCAATCTCCGTTACCTCGAAGCAGGACGGCTGCAGGTATCGGTCCTCGGCCGAGGGTACACCTGGCTGGATACCGGCACGTTCCACTCCTAGATGAAGGCATCGTCCTTCGTCCAGCTCAACGAGGAAAGGCAGGGATTGAAGATGGGGTGCATCGAGGAGGTGGCCTATCGCATGGGATTTATCTCCCTGGGCGATCTGCGCCGCATTGCCGAGCCCTTAAGGAACAGCGGGTATGGGCAATACCTTCTAGACCTGATACGCCAATGAACGACCGTGCGACGGCCACGGCGGCAGTCGCACGGACAGGCAAGGCCGACTTGCGATTCCATTTCATCCCCGGGAAGCCGGGATGGGGTTCCATAGTGGTGCGGGCGGCGGCGGGTCGAGGAATGAAAATTCCCCGCCGTCTTCCCGGGTTTGGTTCAGATCCTCTCCGATCAAACGTTTCTACCCGGACAAGGCGCCCCTTCCCTGCCGCGTCCGCAGGGATTGAGCCAGGCACTGGACCACGTACTCGATCTGCTCGACAGTGAGTTCAGGATAGATCGGGAGGGCCAACGACTGCCGGGCCGCATCCTCACTGACAGGAAAGTCTCCCTCGCGATGCCCGAGGTACGCGAAACAGGACTGCAGATGCATCGGCACAGGATAATAGATCGCCGTGTTCACGCCAACGGTGGCCAGTTCTTCCTTGATTTCGTCACGATGCTCGATTCGAACCACATACTGGTTGTACACATGGCGATCGGTCACTCCCTCCGGCAGCCGAATTTTCGGCGACCGCGCATTCGTCGCGGTACTCTCCGGTCCAGAAACGGCAAGTCCGGCGCGGCGAAATGCTTGATCATAGCGATCCGCATTCTCCTGCCGCGCTGACACCCAGGCATCGAGATGTTTCAGCTTCACCGAGATAATGGCCGCCTGCAACGCATCGAGCCGGAAGTTCCCTCCAATCATGGCGTGGTCATACCGGAGGCGGGCGCCATGGTTGCGGAGACTTCGCAAACGATCAGCGCGCTCTCCGTCGCGCGAAACGACAATCCCCCCGTCACCCGCCCCGCCCAGGTTCTTTGACGGGAAAAAAGAAAAACAACCGTAATGTCCGAGCGAACCGGCGCGCTTGCCTGCGCGCACGGACCCGATGGCCTGAGCCGCGTCCTCGATCACAACCAGGCCGTGTCGATCAGCAATGCGAAGGATGGCTTCCATGTCGCACATCTGGCCGTACAGATGAACCGGCATGATGGCCCGGGTGCGCGAGGAGATAACATCTTCGATCCGGGACTCATCCAGATTGAACGTGACCGGGTCGATGTCCACGAATACGGGCTTGGCACCGGCGCGGGCGAGCGATCCCGCAGTCGCGAAAAAGGTGTATGGAGACGTGATGATTTCGTCCCCCGGGCCAATTCCCTCGGCCATGAGGCAGATCAGGAGCGCATCGGTTCCGGACGATACGCCAATCCCGTGCGGACAGTCGCAGTAGCTCGCGACCGCCTGCTCGCAGGCTTCCACCTTTGCACCCAGAATAAATTGCTGCGATTCCATCACCTCGGAAATCGCAGCATCGATTTCCGGCTTCAGCGCCCGATACTGTGCTCTCAGGTCGAGCAGCGGAACCGTCATTTCGGGCTGCACAGGGTCATCTCTCCTCATCTCCATTGTCACCCACCAGCATCAGGGCAGGCTTCGCCTCCGTCAATTCCCGACAAAAACCGACGAAACCTGCTTCGATTCAATATCCTACAATGCCCACATCCTCACGAAAATTAATTCCCATATTCGCGGTTTCACCAGGCTCGCCCGCAAGATGCGCCACCTATCCACCACCCGACTCCGTCCTCCAGCCAGGAGCAGGCTCCACCCGCACTTCCCGCTACTTCCGCCGAAAGACAAGCCCGATTCCGATGCCCAGCTACAGGAAATGGAGTGCGTGAATTCGCCGCGGGCAAACGTCGCCGAACACGCCCGACCGGGTGGTGAAACACCCCTCAGAACACAGATGTCTCCCGCCGCTGCAGCAGGCCCTCGGGCAGCTCCGCAATAAAGCGGGAGGGCAACTGGAACATAACCCCGCCGTCCCGGCTGCGGCGCATCTCCGGCAGGCAGAAAAACAGTTCATCCCTTGCGCGCGTCGTTACCACGTAAAACAACCTCCGCTCTTCCGCCTCGTCGCCGCGGGATGAGGGAAACATGCCGTCCGTCAGCCACGGCACAAAGACAACGCTCCACTCCAGCCCCTTCGCCTGGTGTATCGTGCTGAGACGTATGCCCTCCCGGAGGCGTCCATCGCGATCGGTCTCGGTGTCCACGTTCGTGAGCAAGGCGACTTCCTGCACAAACAAATCGGCGGTTTCGTACCGCGCGGAAAAGTCGATCAACTCACGGATATCCTCCATTCGCCGGGTGTAATCCTCAAACACCCGCACCGCGTACTTGTCGTAGAACTCCTCCACGAACCGAAACATCAGTTCGCCCGGGTCTTCCTGCAGGTTGTCTTCCGCCGCCTGGGTAAAAATTTCTGCGATTGGCCGCCATGCGTCCCGCGCGCCCGCGGGCAGGAGGGGGGCGATCCGGCTAACGTCCCCGGGAAAGGCGCCGCCCAGTCGTTCCCACACTTTCGCACACGTGCGTGCACCCACTCGGGGCAGCATCCCGGTGAGGCGCCGGAAAGCCAGCTCGTCTCCCGGCGACACCAGCAACCGCACCATGGTACATACGTCCTTGATGTGCGCCTGTTCAAAAAACCGGACGCCCGACGTCACCACGTAGGGAATCTGCTCGCGCGTTAATTCCAACTGGAGTTCCATCGCGTGGAAATGTGCCCGGTACAGGATCGCGATGTCCTCCAGGCGGTACCCCTCGCCCCGCAGCCTGTAGATGCTTTCGATAATGAACTGCGCCTGGTCGCGGCCATCCCGCAACCGGGCCACCATGGGCTGTTTGTACGGCTCGCGCATTGAGGTCAGGGTCTTCTGGTACTGATCAGGGTTGCCTGCGATGCAGGCATTAGCCACCTCGAGAATCTCTGGCACACTGCGGTAATTGATTTCCAGTTTGTGCACTTGCGCGTCGGGATATCTCTCAGAGAACGTCATAATGTTCCGGTAATCAGCCCCCCGCCAGGAATAGATACTCTGGAAGTCGTCACCCACCGCCAGGACGTTCCGTCGCCCCGCGGCCAAGGCGTCCACCCATTGGAACTGGATTGCGTTGGTATCCTGATACTCATCCACCAGAATGTGCTGGAAATGCTCCTGATAACGCAGCAGAAGCAGTTCATCCTCGCGGAACAACCGCAACCCGTTGACCAGCAAATCGTCGAAATCCATGGCATTGAGATCCTGCTTCTTTTTCATGTACCGGTCATGCACGCGCAGGATCTGATCCACGCTGACCGGGTGGTCGGAAAAACGTTCCTCCGCGAGGGCGCCCACTTTCTTTTCCGCATTGGCGGCCAGGCTGAAGAGGCCACCCAGGACATCCGGTTTGGGAAACTCCTTCGATTTCAAGCCCAAATCGTCCACTGCCGTCCTGATCAGCGCGCGGGAGTCGTCCTGGTCAAGGATCGCGAAGTCGGCTTCATAGCCAAGAACCCGGCAGTGACGGCGGAGCATCCGGTTCGCCATGTGGTGAAACGTGCCACCCCACAGGCCGCCAACGCGCGAGCCGACCAGCCCCTCGGCTCGTACGAGCATTTCCCGGGATGCCTTGTTGGTGAAGGTGAGCAGGAGAATCTGCGAGGGGTCGATTTCTTTCTCCTCGACCAGGTAGGCTACCCGGTAGGTCAGCGCGCGGGTTTTTCCGGTACCGGCCGCAGCAATCACCAGAACCGGGCCATCCGCAGCAGTCGCCACCGCGTGCTGCTGCTCGTTCAATTCATCCTGATACCGAATCTGCGGCATGCCCTATTTCCCCAATCCGTACCGACTCGAGGTCGAGTTCCACCAACTCCCGCAGCGTCTGGCCGTCCATCAACTCGCTAACCCCCTCGTCGATGGCCAGCCAGAGTTCCCGCAGGTTGCCGTCCAACTGCTCCACGCCAAGAGACCGGGGCGGAGCGCCATGGCATTCGATCACGTCAATCACTTCCTTAACCGGGATCTGATCCGGCGATCTCAACAGCACATACCGGGTGCCTTCCTCGGCAAGATGCCCCACGATATTCGCCTGCATCAGGATCTCCAGGACCTCGTTGATAAGGCGGATGGGTACGCCCCGTTCCCGGGAGAACGCCCCGGCATGAAACGCGTCGTTTCCTTCAATCATGCAGCGCGCCATTGCTGCAGTGAGGCCCACCCCCAACATCTGGCGCGACTTTTCGCTCGCTTTCGCCGCCTGTTGTTCCCGCGCGTAGGTCGTGAAATTCTGGATGGCAAATGCAACCTCCGCCCCGACCAAGACGATGCTCC
>CAZTAB010000429.1:0-1717 GCA_964611475.1 uncultured Verrucomicrobiota bacterium
GATGTCTATTTTCATGGCTTTTCCCCAGAAAAGGACGGTTATCCGGCATCGATCCTGCGACAAAGCGCCTCGGCGACGGGGGCGCTGACGAAATGCGAGACGTCGCCTCCCAGCCGGACCACTTCCCGAACCAAGCTGGAACTGACATAGCTGTAGTCTTCCTTGGTCATCAGGAACAGTGTCTCGACATCCGGAGACATCTTCCGGTTCATCAAAGCCATCTGGAATTCGTATTCGAAATCGGAAAAGGCACGGAGCCCACGGACCAGGACACTGCCCGGTCTGCTTCGGGCATAATCGACGAGCAGGCCGTCAAAAAGTTCAACATCCACGCCCTCAAGGTCAGACACGACCTTGCGAATCAGTTCGACCCGCTCTTCACTGGAAAAAATCGGCTTCTTCCCGCTCCCGGTACGGGCAACGGCCACAGTCACCCGCCCAAAAATCCGGGCGGCCCGGGTAATCAAGTCCTGATGTCCCAGCGTCACGGGATCGAAGGTCCCTGGGTATATCGCGGATGATGTCACGGTATGTCTACACACTCAGCCGGTAGTGTAATAATCTGGTGTCGCCGTACGACTTGTTTCGAAAGAGGCCCCAGCCCTCCGGTTCGAGCACGGTTTCACGTGCGGACTGTTCCAGCACCAGCAACCCGCCACGCTTCAAAATATCCCCTCCCTCGAGTCCAGGCAAGAGCTTCGCGGCCCACTTTTTGTCGTAGGGCGGGTCGGCGAGAACCAGGTCGAAGGGGCCTGCTTTATCACTTTCGCCGGCAGTGCCCAAAAACCCACCCACATCGGCCCGGACGACCCGGGTCTCCGCCCCAACGTCACGCGTCATGCCGCGCACAGATTGCCGGAGAAACTTCACGGTACGATCGTTTTTTTCGACCCACCAAACAACATGCGCCCCCCGGCTCAAGGCCTCCAGCCCCAAGACCCCACTCCCGGCAAACAGATCCAGGACACGAGCACCGGGCAGGATATCCGCAACGGACGAAAATAGTGCCTCACGAATCCGCTCCGAGGTTGGGCGAATATCCCCTTTGGGCATGGTCACAGGATGACCGCCCAAGACTCCTCCGGTGATCCTCATGCAGACGTTCTACACAACGCTTTCCATGATTCCAAGCAGGACGAGAGTGTTCCATTTCAGACAATCCGGCTGGACCACGCAGGGATTAATGCATATCGGGCGCAGGTGGGATGAGTCCTGAGGCAAACTTCTCGATGCATCGAGCCACGACGAGGGGCTGCTCTACGGCTCAATCACCACCCGGTAGAATGCGCCATCGGTCCCGACAAATGTGTCGGTATACTCGTTCACCGGTGCGCTAGAGGGAACGGTGGAAAGCTCAAAAAACGGGGCTGCGGCCGTGTAGCGTTTTTCAATTCGGTACGTCCGGCTGGGCTCACTCTGCCAGGATAGGAGCAGGCCCTGCCGCGAGTGCGTTATCCCGGTTAAATCCGGGCGTAAAGCGAGGGGCACGTCGATGATCCGGTCCACCTCGACACCGGTGAGCACCTCCGTCTCGCCGCCCGGCCACAAGATCTCCAGGTTTACCGGTCCTGATTCCGATCCCAGGCCGAAATGCAGGACGAGAGAATTCTGGTTTCGCACCCCCGTTAGGCGCACGGGAAGGGGGAGCGACGGCATGAGCCGCGGCGAAACCAGAACCCGGGCACCGCAAGGCGCCGAGGGGACGCAACGAACCCGC
>CAZTAB010000430.1:0-2756 GCA_964611475.1 uncultured Verrucomicrobiota bacterium
CCTATACGTCAAGATAAAAGGCACACAATTTGCGTTGACAGGCCATAATCTCTGTTTTTTCTAAAAAAAAAAGATTTCACCTCGCTTGTTTTTCGCCGGGCTTTCCGGCGGAGTTTCCTTCTGCGGCACCACGAAACCCATAGTCGAACGGAATCTCTCCAGGACATATTTACAGTGGGCCACACCAGAGCGGGCTGAAGCCCTCCTGGAAGCAGGTTGAGATGAGGAAGCGAAAACGACGTGCACAGGTCGGCGGCGGTGACCCGTTCGCGCTCGATTCACGGAATCGACAGCCCGACCACGGCGATCGTGCATGCTGGGGGGGAAGGGAGGAGGAGGATGCGACCAAGGGTGACAACGGGACACCAGGTCGTGGATCCATGGCGCCGCCGAAAATAGGCCGGGGCCCAGCGACGGATGACCCCGTGTCCTCGCAAAGCACCGGGACTCGCCTCCTCGGAAGCCCTGCGGACGCAGGCAATCCCGGAACGGCGAAGCCGACCCAAGCGGAATCATGTAAAAATAGCTCTGCGGCCACTTTTGGCTCACGAGGTTTACGGTTCACATGGGTCCAGGAAATTCGTAGGTTCCCTTCACCGGGTCTTTCTTCTTGTTCATTTCATGATAAGCACCGCATTTTCAACACACGGGACGAAACAGGGACAGTCTGTTTTTTCCTTCGTGACAAATCCAACCGACCGATACTCCCCCGCTTCATGAGCAGGTACACCAGGGGGCTCAACCCGGAGCAACACAAGGCTGTTCGCACGGTGAAGGGGCCGCTGCTGGTGCTGGCCGGGGCGGGAACGGGCAAGACGCGGGTCATTACCCACCGCATCGCCCACCTGGTGGACCAGGGCGTGAAACCCGGTTCCATCCTGGCCATGACCTTCACCAACAAGGCGGCCGGAGAAATGAAGCAGCGAGTTTCCAGCCTGCTGAAAAATGGAGCATCCCGGGATCTCACAGTGGGCACGTTCCACTCGTTCTGCGTGAAAGCGCTGCGCCGGTATCCGGACCGGGCGGGGATTCGCCCTGGATTTGGCATTTGTGACGCCGATGACCAGCTCGTAGCAATGAAGCAGGCGCTTCGCGAACTCCAGATTCCCGAGTCCTCCCTCAATCCCCGCCTATGCCTCAGCCAGGTCTCGCTCCTGAAAAACCGGCTGACCAGCCCGGATGCGCTGCTCGAATCGCGGGATGATTTTGAGGCGAGCCTGGGCCGGGCCTACCAGCGCTACAATGCGGGACTCCGGGTCAGCGGGGTTCTCGATTTTGACGACCTGCTCCTGTACATGGTTCGCCTCCTACAGGACGGGAAAACCCTGGCCAGCTTCCGCAGGCGATACGGGTACATCCTGGTGGACGAATACCAGGACACGAACGGGCCCCAGTACGAGATCATCAAGGCTATTGGCGGCGCGCACCGGAACGTATGCGTCGTGGGGGACGACGACCAGTCAATCTACGGCTGGCGCGGCGCGGACGTCTCCAAGATCCTTAACTTCGAGAAGGATTTCCCAAAAGCCACCGTGGTTCGACTCGAAACAAACTATCGATCCACGGCGCAGATTATCGAGGGCGCAAACGCGGTCATTCGAAACAATCCTTCGCGGCACGAGAAGGTGCTTTGCTCCGCCGCGGGAGACGGCGAGGACATCATTACCCGGCGTTTACCGGACGAGGAAGCTGAGGCACAGTTCGTGGTGGAGGGCATCATCGAACGAGTCCAGTCGGAAAATCTGCCCCTCGGCGACTTTGCCATCCTATTTCGAACCGCAATACAGCCGCGGCCCTTTGAAGTGCAGCTCCGCCACCACGGCATCCCATATAACCTCGTCGGCGGGCTTTCCTTTTTCGACCGCAAGGAAGTACGGGATGTGTTGGCATATTTAAAGCTGGTCGCAAATCCTGACGATGAACTTTCTCTCTTACGGGTCATCAACACTCCTCCCCGCGGCATCGGCACCACCTCGATCGAAAGGATGCTGTCCGCCGCGGCGAAAGGATCCGTCCCTCTTGCGGAGCTTCTCCGTCGCGGCGGGACAATCCCGGGCGTGCCAGACGGCCCCGCAACAGCCGCGCGCCGCTTTCTGGAAACCCTAGGCGGCCTGGCGCACCTGCAGGCGGGCCCGGACCTGGTCACCCTCGTCACCCAGCTGGTGAAAGACGTTGACTATGATGCAGAGATCCGAAAGCGATACGAAGAGGAGGAAGTGCGCGCAAAGCGCAGAGAAGCCGTCGCGGAAATCATGAACATGGCGGAGCTGCATGCGAGACAAGGAACGAAGGCAAACCTCGCCGGCTTCCTTGAGGACGTCGCGCTCACGGCAAATGAAGACCGGGAATCGGAGGAAACAACGGGGCGACAGGTCACGCTGATGACCCTCCACTCAGCCAAGGGTCTGGAATTTTCGGAGGTCTATCTAGCGGGCGTCGAGGAGGGCTTGCTGCCTCACAGCCGTTCGATCGAGGACGGGGCCATTGAAGAGGAGCGGCGCCTGGCCTATGTCGGCATCACGCGCGCACGGCGGCGCCTGACCGTAACGTACGTCCAGAGCCGGGCCCGGTACGGCAAGCGACTGGGGGTACTCCCTTCGCGCTTCCTCTATGAAATGCACGGGGAAAACCCTCCGACGGAAGTCGTGGAGCCTGTCGTTCAACCAGCGCCGGCAAAGAAGCCCAAGAGGAAACAAAGCCGGAAAAAGACAAAACGGACAACAAGGAAACGACGCCCCGCAGAGAAATAGCCCGGG
>CAZTAB010000431.1:0-8671 GCA_964611475.1 uncultured Verrucomicrobiota bacterium
GGAACGGGCATTTCCACTGGTGAAGAACCTGGCGCTTCACATGATCGTGAGGCTCAAGCCGGAAGCCGGAAGCCATGAGCCTCGCGTTGCGCTGCTGCCCATCGAGCCGGGGCTGGACCGCTTTATTCGTCTTCCTTTGCCGGGACGGTTTGCCTATGTCCTCGTGGAGGATGTCGTGTCCCTGTTCTGTGACCGTTTTTTTGCAGGGCAAGCCGTCCTGGAGGCCGTGCCATTTCGAATTACGCGGAATGCAGACCTGGTTCTCCAGGAAGATGAGGCACCGGATCTTCTGGCGGGAATGCAGGAAGTTCTGGAAGCCAGGAAAAGCGGGGACTGCGTTCGGCTGGAAGTGGCGGCGGGAGCAACGCGAAAGACGCTCCAGTATTTGAGCCGGGAACTTGGCGTGCCGGATGCATACCTGTATGAGGTGGATGGGCCGCTGAATCTGAAGGCATTCATGGAGATCGGCTCCTTGGATGGGTACGAGGAGCTGTCCTGCGAGCCCTGGCCGCCCCGGAAGGCTGCGGGGATCGATCCGGTGCATTCTATTTTTGATCAGATGAAGCAAAGGCCATTTCTCCTTTCGCATCCCTACGAGGAGTTTGACCCTGTTGTGCGGCTTGTTGAAGAGGCGGCGGAGGATGATGGCGTCATTGCCATCAAGCAGATCCTGTATCGAACGACCCGCCGCAGCCCCATCGTCGCGGCACTCCGGAAGGCTGCGAGGAACGGGAAGTACATTACCGTGATTGTGGAATTGAAGGCGCGATTTGACGAGGCCCTCAACATCGAGCAGGCGCAAGCCCTTGAGAGGGAGGGGGCGCAGGTGATTTACGGGATTCGGGGACTGAAAACCCATGCAAAGTGTTGCCTGGTCCTTCGGCGGGAGTCCGACGGCATCCGGCGATACATGCATTTCGGTACAGGCAACTATAATGAGTCCACAGCCAGGCTTTATTGCGACATCAGTTACCTGACCTGCGACGAGGATCTGGGCATGGAAACCACGGTGTTTTTCAATACGATCCTGGGCTTTTCCGAGCCGCCGAGACTGCGGGCCCTGGAGGCCGCTCCGCTGGGGCTGCGGGACCGCCTCCTCGAGCTGATCAATGGCGAGGCGGAGCGCAAGAAACAGGGGCAGCAGGCAGCCATTATGATCAAGCTGAACTCGCTGGTGGATCCCATGATCATTGACGCGCTGTACCGCGCATCCCAGGCGGGGGTCAGGGTTCGCATGAATGTTCGGGGGGTTTGCTGTCTGCGCCCCGGGGTGCCTGGGCTCAGCGAAAACATTTCGGTCATCAGCATTGTTGATCGATTTCTTGAACACGCCAGAATTTTATATTTCCACCATGGAGGGGACGATCTCGTGTTCATTTCCAGCGCGGACTGGATGCCAAGAAATCTGGATCGCCGCGTCGAGCTATTGGTTCCGATTCAGGACCGCACTGGCAAGCGCCGGTTGCTGGAGGAGCTGGAGCTCTACTTTAAGGACACCGTGAAAGCCGCGAGGCTCCTGCCTGACGGAAGCTACGAGCGGGTGAGGCCCGTGGGGGGACGCAAGCGGCTTCGGGCGCAGGAGTCGCTCTATGAGTCCGCGATCCAGCGGGTTAAGCGGGCCGAATCTGCTCGCCAAAAAATCTTTGAGCCGCACCGCCCGCAGGACGCGGTATAATGGAGAAATCTTCGTCGACAGTTGTACTTGATCGCGGTCTAGTATGGGGGTGTCCCCAAGGATAAGGAGGCTTTAATTGGCTCAGGAAACCACGCTGGTTATGATTAAACCAAATGCAGTCCGAAAAAACGTCATTGGGAAGATTCTGGATCGCTTCGAATCGGCGGAACTTCGCATTGCGGAGGCCCGACTTGAGCGCATGTCTGAGGAGAAGTGCGAGGCTTTCTATTCTGAACATGACGGGCAGCCGTTTTTTTCTAGGCTGATACGGTTCATGGCGTCTGGGCCCACCATGCTGATTGCGCTGGAGGGTGAAAACGCGATCTCGCGTGCCCGCGAGCTAATGGGAAATACCGACCCGGAAAAGGCTGCCCAGGGCACGATTCGCGCCGATTTCGCGGACAATGTGACCGAGAACGCTGTTCATGGCAGTGACAGCGCGGAAAGTGCGCGGCGCGAGCTGGATTTTCACTTTAGCTGCACCTAGCCGGAAGCTATACCCGGGGCAAGGCTTCTGGATAAGGGCGCGGTTCGCCGATTTGGGATGCCTGCGCTGTTCGATGGGTTCGCTTGCCGTTGATGGCGACCAGGACGCGGTCTGCATCATTGTGGGCGGAGCGGGTTCCGGATGATTTCCGTGACGTCGCCTAGATCTCGGGCGTGTTCAGAAAGTCGTGCCGCCCAATGAGCGTCCCCAGGGGAGCTTATTCAAGTGGTGTTCCCTGCTTACTTTGAGTATCTTCTTCTTGGGATTAGGTTTCCGGGAAAGTTTTTTGTAACGGAAAGAAGGATGCAAACGCCTGATGAAAATGTTGATCGCGCTCGTTAAGGTTGTAATTTTCTCTTTCCTCACGGCGCTGGTCGGCTGGAAGCTCTATGACCGCGGCGGGGAGTTTGTGCGGACGACCATGGAGCACAACGATCCGTTCACGGATGGAGGCAAGGGGTTTGTCGTGACCCTTTTCCTCGTCGCGCTCCTTGTCCTGTGTATTACAGGAGTGCGGCGATCCTGGGTCAACCGGCACCAGGGAAGCAATACGCAAAGCAAGCGGGTTCGCCGTCGCTTCCGGAAGATCGACGACGTGATTCGGATTCCCAAGTGATCAGGGACCCTTGGCCGGCTCCAGAAGTGTGAGAACATTTTCCGGGGGGCGGCCGATGACCGCCCGTCCTCCGATTCTGACAATGGGGCGCTCCAGGAGTTCCGGATGGTCGTGCAGGACCTCGCACCATTCTTTCTCGGAGCTCTTATCCTTCAATGACAGGCCCAATTCCCTGAATGTGGGTTCCTTGGTTCGCACGATGGCGGTAGGCTGGACGCCAAGCAGGCGGCAGAGGGCGAGGAGTTCCCTTCCTGGGGGGGGGGTCTTGAGGTATTCCACCACGTTGACCTTCACGCCGCGTTGCTGGAGGAGGGTGAGCGTGGCCCGGCTTTTGCTGCAGCGCGGATTGTGCAGAATCATGTCGTCTTTCATTCCTGAGCTGGTCATTGCCATTCTCCCGTCTCACTCGACTGTGCTCCAGGCAAGGCTGGATATCAACGGGAATCTTGCTTGGAATCCGGAGGTGTAAACAAAAGGCGCGATGCTTGTTGCTCAGAAGTGCTTTGAACGTATCTGTTGCCGGTTTCCCGTTTCGGTGACGGAGCTTGCACCCATCCTTGTTGGGTGGGCTTCGATGTTTGGCGGCGTGACGATGCGGCCTATTGGCCGCAGGAACCTTCTCGTGTTGTCGCCAGCTTTCTTTCGTCTGGAAGGTTTCCGTCCTTGCCGAAGGGGAGCGGGCGCGGATCGGTAAGGATTTCCAGGTCGTCGCGTGCCCGGGCTTCCCCGAGGTAGGCTTTGGAGCATTCGAACTCGGAGAGGATTCCGGTATTGCGAATCCACAGAAGTCTTGCGTCGAGGGGGGCGGACAGGCCGATTTGCGGGAGCATTGCGTCGAGAAGCTCTCGGTCCGTTCCGTAGTCCAGTGGGATCATCGATCCGAAAATATGGCCGCTGGTCAACGCGTTGGTGCGGGTTGCGTGGGTGTCTCTTTTCTCAAGCACCCGGGAGAGGCAGAATTCCGCGAGGCCCAGCCCCTCGGCATTGCCCAGGCTCTCGTCCGTGAGGTCACGTATCGCGATCATCCGGACCTTGGGGGATTCCTCCTCTGCGGCCATGTGCGGCAGATATTTTCTGCCCACTGCGCGGAGATCGAAGCCTGTCCCGCTGATGTTTTTTCCCATTTCGTCAATGATCAATATGTGGGCCGAAGAAAACGGAAGGCTCGGGGACCATTCGTTCGCGAGATCCAGCAGTCGCGGTTCTCGCCGGGAGAACTGATCTGCCGGGACCGCCTCGATGTGGGCCGTTTCGCCGCGCCGGTTTTCCACGATGGCGAGGCCCGCCAGTACGGGGCAGCGGGAGAGGACTTCGCCCGTGACGCTTCGAAGGATCCGGTCGAAGCTGAAGTCCTGAATCGCTCGGTGATAAATTTTCGCGCCGGCATGTTTTCCGAGACCGATAAGAAGCATTTTGTGCAGTCCGCTCTCGATCGTGCCGAAGAATTGCGTGTGCGTTTTTATGCGGTTGCAGACCAGGATGTGATCCGCGCCATGGGCGTACTTGTCAAAGTGTATGTCGAACCCTTCCGCCGCCCGGGCGATCACTACTGTTTCCATGGTCGCCCGGATGGGGCATCCGCAGAATTCTTCAGTGATTCCATAGGACTCGAGAATTTTTTGTTGCCCTGCTGCGGTTCCGCCGCCATGGCTCCCCATCGCGGGAACAAGAAACGGCTCGCCGCCGAGTCGCTTTACATGGCCCACCATTGCCTTCAGGACTAGGTGGATATTGCTGATCCCGCGGCTTCCTGCGGAGATGGCTACGGAGTCCCCGGCCTTGATTTTTTGATGCATGCAGAGTTTGCTGAGTTGCGCCTCCACCTCTTCGGCAACATCTTCAACCACCGGATCGTTGCAGACCTGCCGGACACGGAAAATCTCTGGATATTTCATGTTGATCAGTTGCTGTTTCCTCCACCTTTTCGCCTCTACGCTACGGGGCGGTTTCAATCTGGGGAAGCTGAATCTGTCTTCCTGCACGCGTCCCCGTCATCGATGGTCATCGCGGTTCGCTCGGGGGGATCGGTGATCGACCAGAATCCGCCGGCCCGATAGTAGCTGGGCAGGCGCCCGGGCGCGATGACCGTGGGGCGTGTATTGGTGTAGAGTGTTGTTCTGCAAAGGTTTGCGTGAATATTTTGCCGTGTCTGGGTTTATGCTGGTCGCTCGATCCAACCTTGAATCCATGTGAAATTGCGTTGATTCTTGTTTGCGCATTGCCTACCTTTTCCCGGCAATTTTTTGCAAAAGCGTAGTGATGCTCGAGAGCGGTGTATCGGCCAATGGGAGTCACGCATGAACAACATACCGGTATCTAATGTCCGAAACTTTGTCCTGATGGGTCACTCCCAGAGCGGAAAGACAACCCTGGCTGACGCGCTGCTTCACAAACTCGGAGTGTCGCCGGCGATGGGTTCGGTCGACGATGGGTCAAGTCTGTGCGATTTCAACCCGGAGGAGAAGGATCGGAAGCAAACCATCTGGTGCAAGCCGTTTTCCGGCGTCTACAAGACGGCCGGCGGCGTGGAAACACAGATCACTTTTGTCGATGCCCCTGGGTTTGTTGATTTCTATGGGCAGGTTGTCGCGGCGAGCCGGGCGGCGGATACGGGACTGATCGTTGTCGACGCAGGATCCGGCGTTCAGGTGGGAACCCAGCGGGCGTGGAAGCGTTGTGATGAGTTGGGGCTGCCCCGCGGCATTGTGGTTACCGGGCTTGACAAGGAGAATGCCAGTTTCCTGGACGCCGTCTCGGGCATCCAGGATGTGTATGGGAGCCAGTGCGTTCCGGTCCTTCTGCCCGCTGCGGACCTGGGCGCCGAGTACTCCGTTTTGGCGAGCACGGACATTCCTGAAGACTTGCAGGACACAGTTGATTCCGCGAAGCAGGCGATTGTTGAGTCGGCGGCGGAGACGGATGACAGCCTGATTGAAAAGTATCTTTCCGGCGAAGAACTCACAGCCGAGGAGTTGGCTGGGGGGCTCCATGTTGCGGTAAACAGCGGAAGCCTGATTCCTGTTTTTGCGGTGGCGGCCAAGCAGGAGTTCGGTGTGAAGGAGCTACTGGAGGCGATCTGCCGGTACTTCCCATCCCCTGCCGACCGAGGGGCAAAGGATGCGGAGGACAATGAGATCCCGGTCGGTGAGGAGCAGCCGTTCGCAGGAATTGTCTGGAAGTCGGTCCAGGACCCGTATGCTGGCCAGCTTTCGTTTGTTCGGGTCGTCAGCGGAACTGTCTCGGCCGACTCGGAGATCGCCAATGCAACCAACGGGGGCAAGGAGAAGGTTGCGACCCTTCTCCGTGTCAATGGCGACAAGCAGGATCCTGTTGATTCTGCCCGGGCGGGGGACGTCGTCGCAATTTCGAAGCTGAAGAACGTTGATGTGAGCGATTGCCTCTGTGCTGCCGGGCAGAACATCCGTGTCGCGCCCATCGTGTTCCCGCAGCCGGTGGTTTTCCATGCCGTCGTGCCAAAGAACAAGGGCGATGAGGACAAGCTGGTGACCGGTCTGAGCCGGATGGCTGATGACGACCCCACCATCCAAGTCGACAAGAATGCGCAGACGGGGGATTTGATCCTGGCCGGCATGGGGGATGTACAGCTGGACATCGCAATCCAGAAAATGCAGAAACGCCAGAACATCGAGCTGGAACTTCAGACTCCGCGCGTTGCCTACCGGGAGACAATCACGTCGATGGGTGAAGGCAAGTATCGCCACAAAAAGCAGTCCGGCGGCAGAGGTCAATTTGGTGAAGTCTATTTGCGGGTTGATCCGCTGCCCGAGGGCGAGGAGGAGTGGTTCGTCAACAAGATTGTCGGCGGGTCGATTCCCAGCAATTTCATTCCGGCCGTGGAGAAGGGGTTGGTTGAGGGGAAGCAAGTGGGCAGCATTGCCGGCTATCCCGTGGAGAATGTTCGAATCACTGTCTATGACGGATCCTATCACGATGTGGATTCATCTGAAGTTGCCTTTAAGATCGCGGCCTCCCGTGCGCTGCGGGAGGCCAGCGGAAACGCCAAACCGGTGCTTCTGGAGCCGGTGATGGAGTTGAAGATTACCGTCCCGGGCGAGTTCATGGGGGACATTACCGGCGACATCAGCCATCGACGGGGCCGGATGATGGGGATGGAGACCGACGGCGCCATGCAGATTATTACGGCGGAGGCGCCCCAGGCCGAGTTGTTTAAATACTCATCCGAGCTTCGGAGCATGACCGGGGGCCGGGGAAGTTTTGAAATGAAGTTTATCCGGTACGAGCAGGTACCGGCGAACATTACGCAGCAGATTGTGAAGAGCGCGGAGGCCGAGAAGGAAGAGGCCGCCGCCAGCTGAGCGGGTTTTGTCGCATGGCCGGGCACAGCAAGTGGGCGAATACGAAGCACCGGAAGGCACGGGTCGATGCCAAGCGGGGGAAGATCTTCAGCAAGATCGCGAAGGAGATCATGGTCGTTGCGCGCCAGGGGGGCGGAGACCCTGATTCCAATATTTCACTCCGTGCGCTGGTGCAGAAGGCCAAGACGTACAATATGCCCATGGAGAATATCGACCGGGCGATCAAGAAGGGGACTGGCGAAGGCGACTCCGTCGTGCTGGAGGAGTTCACGTACGAGGGGTATGCGCCGGGAGGCGTTGCCGTGCTGGTCACGGCGCTGACCGACAACAAGAACCGCACGGTGGGCGAGGTTCGGCATGCCTTTGCCAAGAACGGGGGGAGCCTTGCGGGCCAGGGGTCGGTGGCGCACATGTTTCACAGGAAGGGGCAAATATTCATCCAGGCCGACGGTGTGGACGAGGACCAGGTCATGGAGCTTGTTCTGGAGGCGGGAGCAGAGGATTTGAGGCGTGACGATGAAAGTTTCGAAATTCTGACCCCCCCCGCCGTGTTCATGGATGTGGTGGACGGCCTCAATCGGGCGGGGATCACCATTGCCAGTTCGGAACTGGTTTTCCTTGCCGAGACAGAGATTCCTGTATCGGATGCATCACAGGCCTCCTCCCTCGTTCGCTTCATCGACGAGCTGGAGGATCTTGAGGACGTCCAGAGCGTGTTCGCAAATTTCGACATTGAGGACAGGGTGCTGGAGGCGATGGAGGCGGGTTGACCTCATGCGCGTACTGGGAATCGATACCTCGTTGCGCTCGACGGGGGTGGGCATCGTTGAAAGGGATGGGGCCCGGATGGTTTCGCTTGCGCATGAGACCCTCAAGGTGGGGCGATCGGCCCCGCATTCGGAGTGCCTGCAGGTGATTCATGCCGGGGTGGAGGGGGTCATCGGGCGGTTTGCTCCCGAGGCGGTGTCGATTGAGGGGGTTTTTCACTGCCGGAACGTGCGCACGGCCGTGATTCTTGGTCAGGCCCGGGGGGCGGCCATTGCGGTCTGCGCCATCGCGGGCATCCCTGTATTTGAATACTCGCCCCGCAAGGTCAAGCAGGCCGTGTGTGGATCGGGAGCAGCCCACAAGGAGCAGGTCGGAAGGATGTTGATGAAACTGCTGATGCTGGGTGAGTTGTTGCCGGATGACGAAAGTGATGCGCTTGCGCTGGCTGTTTGCCATCTCAACAGCTTGTCGAGCATTCGAGAGCTGGCGCCGAAACCGCTGTAGGAATGGCCTTCGAGTGAGGGGTTCCTTTCGCGTTCGGCGCAAAGGCAAGGGCCCCGGGTGGCCAATCGAAAATCAGTTCTCTTCGAGCAGGCGTCCGGAACTCTTGTCGTACAATATGGGGAGATGTACATTCAGGGCTTCGGGATGCTTGAATGGAGGTTATGGCTGCCAGGATTCTAGACGGGAAGGCGAATTCGAGTGAAATGCGGGCGGAACTCGCCGAGGAAACAGAGCGACTGACCGCGGCTGGAGATGTACCGGGACTAGGCGTCCTGCTTGTCGGC
>CAZTAB010000432.1:0-4285 GCA_964611475.1 uncultured Verrucomicrobiota bacterium
GCGGTGATCGCATCGAGTTCCTGCGTCGCCGCGACCGGCTCGATTTCAGGGTGGAGGTCCTCGCAATTGGCCGAAGGGTGAACGAATCCCCCCCTGGGTGCAAGCACTTCCGGATCTGCAGCCAAGGCAGGGCGCGGGCGGCTTAATCCGTGGCGGCACCGTCTTCGCCCCCTTCGTGAAACTTCTGCTCAAACAAGAGAGCCAGAGCCTCCATCGCGTGGTGCGCGTCTGCTCCCTTCGCCCGGACCCGAACGATTGCCCCGGAACAGGCCTCGATGGTCATGACGCTGAGAATGCTTTTTGCCGAAGCAAAATGGCCCTTATTTTCCAGCTCAATCTCACAGGCATATCTGCTGGCGGTATCGACCAGCATCGCCGCAGGCCGGGCATGGAGCCCGTTTTCATTCAAGACCTCGAACTCCCGCACCACCTCGGGCGCCCCCCCTGGAATCGCGGTATCCATTTCACTTACGAGCTGGCTCCGGCCTTTCTTGACAGCATACTGATCAGCTAGTCATCCAATTCCTTGGCAGCGTCATGCCCCATCAGTTTCAATTTCTGGTTGAGGGCCGCGACCTCGACAATCAACGACAGGTCCCTCCCTGGGGCCACCGGAACCGTAATCTCAGGGATCTGAGCCCCCAGGACATCGACAGTCTGGGGATTAAGGCCTGTCCGGTCCAGTGTTGTTTTGCCATCCATAGGCTTCAACTGGACAATCAAATCAAGCTTCATTCGAATTCTCATTGATGCGATGCCGAAGAGACTAGGCACGTGAATCAACCCGATTCCGCGAATCTCCATGTGGTACCGAGTGACGTCCAGGGCGCTGCACATGATCGCGCCCCATCTGTCCCGGTTCAGCACGGTCACGTCATCGGCGACCAGGCTGTGGCCGCGCTCGATGAGGGCCAGCCCGATCTCGCTCTTGCCCAGACCTGGATCTCCCTTGATCAGGACCCCCATCCCCATAATGTCGAGCATGGTCCCATGCATCCGCATCGTGGGACTCGACAGATCCTCAAGAATAATTGTCGCGGCGTTAATGAAATTCATCGTGATCTGCCGGGTGCGAAGCACAGGCACGTGCAACTCTTCACCGATAGACAGCAGGGGTCCCGGAACTTTGCGCCCCCGGGTAATAACGACTGCGGGAATATGCGTTTTGTAAAACTGCTTGATTCGCTCCTCTCGCTCCTCCTCTTCGAGACTTTTCAAGTACGTCAACTCCGCAAGGCCGAGAACCTGAATCCGTTTATGCGCAAAGTACTGAAAGAATCCGGCAAGGGCCAGACCTGGGCGATTGAGGGCGGGCTCGGGAATCACCCGGCCAAGATATGCCTCCCCCTGAACAACCTCCAACTGAAGCTGCTCCCTGCCCGCATCATAGAAATCTCCGACTGTCGTTGCCATCGCGCCTTCGAATCAAATCACAAACGGAACCGGGGGCCAAGGTACAGTTCCTGGCTCACCTCGTCATTGATCAGGAACTCGCCAGTCCCCTCCCTGAGGACCTTTCCCTCGCAAATCAGGTATGCACGGTCGACCACCGCCAGCGTAGCGCGCACATTATGGGCGGTGATCAAAATGCCCAGCCCCCGCTCCTTCAGCTCCATGATGATTTGCTGCACGTCATAGACGGCAAGAGGATCGACGCCGCTGAACGGCTCATCAAGAAGAAGAAGGCTCGGACTTGTCACGAGGGCACGAGTGATTTCGAGGCGCCGCCGTTCCCCGCCGCTCAGTGTATAGGCCTTCTGCCGGGCCACGCGGGCAATCTTCAGTTCCTCGAGGAGATCATCCAGACGCTCCTTCCGTTCGGCGCGCGTCAACGGCATGGTTTCCAGGATGGCCATCACATTCTGCCTCACCGTGAGACTACGGAACACCGAGGGCTCCTGTGCCAGATATCCCATCCCCAGGCGCGCCCGCTGATACATCGGGGTGTCTGTGATGCGCTCCCCCCGGAAATAGCCATCCCCCTCGGACGGACGAACCAGCCCAACAGCCATATAGAATGAAGTCGTCTTCCCGGCTCCGTTTGGCCCGAGCAACCCGACTATTTCTCCGGCATTGACATCGAGATTGACACCGTTGACAACCCGCTTTCCGCCGTAGGCCTTAACCAGTTCCTCGGTCCGTAACAGCTTGTTTCCAACCTCACTCATCCGCTAATCGCCGAAAACGTTCAGGCTTCCTCCATCCGAACCAGGAAAGATCTTAAGCACAGAGTTGGGTTCAACAACCAGCCGCTCTTCATCCCGCCAGTACGTGATTGTGGTGCCCTCCAAGATATGCAGGCCTCGTTGCAGCCGGGGAGTCTTTTCCAGGACAATTTTTCCCTCTGCCACCAGATAGGTTGCCTCCCCTGCGCTCGCTATCTTTCCGTCCTGCGTAATGAAGACGTTTCCTTCGGCCCTAATCGAACTGATTTCCCCCTCCTCATTGAACCAGACGGCCAACCTGTCCCCGGTAAGCCTCATGTTTCGATCAACGACAACCACGTCATGTTCAAAAACGGCATGATTATTCTTGTAGTCAAAGGTAAGGCGCTCCGATGTGATCACGGTGATGCCCTCGCCGGCCTCTTCCTCGTCGGCAAAAATGGCGGGGGTCAAAAGGGGCAGCACCGCAAAGACCAGCGCGACAGGGATCACGATGACTGCGGGCAAACGATTACTCTTCATTGGATTCTCCTGTGCTCGCGCTTTTACTCGTGGCACCCCCTTCGGGTGCAGTGTTTTTCATCATGCCTTCAAGTGGCGCCGTACCGCTCCGGATCACCACCATGGAGTTGGTGAAGATCTTGAACAACTCCCGGTTCCCATCCCAAGCAAAGTCCTCTCCTGTGACAATCATCCTCGATGCCTCCACGCGCACGGAGGAGGGGGACTTCGCGATCTTCCAACGCTGGCGATACTTGCAGTGCGGTGCGGTCACCTTCATCTTGACTGATCCATCTTCATCGAAAAAATTGATCTTTAACCCCGTAATTTCTGCAGTCCCGTCCTCCTGGACAACGGCATTTTCCCCTGTTAATTCAGACTTCTTCACGCCCTGGTCGTCGTATTCTGGAACCTTGAACCGTTTCAGCGTCCGCGCCTGTTCGCCCCCGACACCAAAGCAGAAGCCCAGCAAAATGACCCCGGCGGACAGGATCACGATTCCGCCCCGGCAAACCCACGGGTTCTGCCTCGCCAATCGCCGTCTGCAAACGATCTCCTCGATATGTTTCCCGCTCATGAGACAATCTCGTCTATCGCGCGAAGT
This sequence comes from uncultured Verrucomicrobiota bacterium, assembly GCA_964611475.1. Classification (GTDB taxonomy): domain Bacteria; phylum Verrucomicrobiota; class Kiritimatiellia; order SLOV01; family SLOV01; genus CAUZEO01. The sequence goes on from CAZTAB010000432.1 coordinate 3,271, forward strand.
TTACGCCAAAGGGCCCTGATGGACCGGAACGGGATCGCGTTATCCCGATCCGAAAGCGCTTCCTTGGGGTTCAGATGCGTTTCCACGAAGACACCGTCACAACCCGCCGCAACGGCAGCACGCGCCAGGAGGGGAGCAAACCGGCCGTCGCCGGATGACTCCATACCGCCTGCGCCAGGTCGCTGTACGCTATGTGTAGCATCGAAAATCACCGGGTATCCAGTATCTCTCAGGACGGACAGGCTGCGCATGTCGGCGACCAGATTCCGGTATCCGAATGACGCCCCCCGCTCCGTCAGCAGGATCCTGCGGTTACGGCCACTTTCGATCTTTGCCACGACGTTCCCGATGTCCTCAGGCGCCATAAACTGCCCCTTCTTCACGTTTACCGCTCGCCCCGACTCCGCAGCTGCAAGTATCAGATCGGTCTGTCGGCACAAAAACGCAGGAATCTGCAGCACATCAACGACCGCCGCAGCGAGAGGGACTTCGGTCTCGGAGTGAACGTCGGTCAACAGGGGAAACACGTGCAACTCCTTGATCTCCGCGAGGAATTCAAGCCCTCTCGGAAGCCCTGGCCCACGATACGACCGGTGCGAAGTCCGGTTGGCCTTGTCGTAGGACGCCTTGAACACCAGCGGGATCTCCTCCTCCTCCGCCAGCTTGGCCAGTCTGTCAGCAATCTTCAGGCACCCCTCACGCCCCTCGATCACGCAGGGACCGGCAATGAAGGCCAGGGGCGAGGTACCCCCAACAGCAACGGAACCGATTTTGATCTTCCTACCCACGGGACAACCCCATTTTCAAGAGCAACTCCTCCGCTCGGGACACATCCTCCGGCACATCGATGCCGATACTGGCATCATCGGCCTGCATCACTTTCATCCTGCAACCGATGTATAACTCGCGCAACTGTTCGAGCCTTTCTGCAAGTTCCTGCTCGCAAGGCGTCGTTTCCACCAGCCGCCGCTGGAATGAGGCTCGGTTGCCTTACAACCCCACATGCCGCCAGTAA
>CAZTAB010000433.1:0-16915 GCA_964611475.1 uncultured Verrucomicrobiota bacterium
AATTCATCGAGGGGTGGGAGGTTGAAGTGTTTCGGGCCAAACAAATAGCCTGAGGAATCCCGCTTTTGCTTCGAACCCTGAACGGCACCATTTGAAATGCGATCTTTTCAGACAACCCGCCTCGTTGAATTCGCCCAGACAGACATGGCAGGGTTCGCACATTTCTCGGAATTCCCACGCTGGATGGAGTCCGTTGAGCACGAACTGTTCCGAACGGTCGGCCTGTCGGTGTCGATGCAGATCGAGGGTCGGCATGTTTCCTGGCCGCGCAGGGCATGTTCTTTTGAATTTTCCCGCCCGCTTCGATTCGAGGATGAATTCGAGGTTTCTCTCTGGGTTCGGGAAATCGGGGATTCCTCCATTTCCTGGGCGGCGGAATTCCGGCGGGACGGAGTGGTTCATGCCACTGGGAATTGCACCACGGTTTGTTGTGAGGTGAGCGGGCACGGGACTGTGAAGGCCATTTGCATCCCGGGCATGATCCGTGAAAAACTGGCACCCTATGAGAACAAGGAAATGGAGTGACATGAGGACCCAAACTGCAACGGCGGGCATAATACTGGCGCTGACCTACAGCGCCGTGGGATTCCAATCCGGCGGGCACTGGCGCGGGCCAGATCAAAATGGGCACTTTCCTGCGGGGAGCCTGCCTGATTCATGGTCACCGGAAGGCGAAAATCTGTTGTGGCATGCGCCGTACGGGTCCCGCTCCTCGCCGCTGGTGCTTAACGGCCACGTCTACCTGATCAACCGGGCCGGGGAAGGGCGGAGCCTGCAGGAGCGGGTGATGGCTCTTGACCTGGACACCGGGGATTTGGTTTGGGAGCACCGGTTCAATGTTTTTCTGACCGACATCGTAGCCCTTCGGGTGGGCTGGGCCAACCTTGCGGGCGATCCGGAGACCGGAAACATCTACGCGCACGGCGTGCAGGGACGGTTCTTTTGCTTCGACCCGGACGGGAAAATTCTTTGGTCACGCTCGCTGACGGAGGAGTTCGGCCGAATCTCGGGATACGGCGGCCGTACGAATTCTCCGACGGTGGAAGGGGATCTCGTCTTGGTAAGCTTTTTGAACAGCAGTTGGGGGCCCCAGGGCAGGGGACTTCATCGCTATCTGGCGATGGACAAGCTGACCGGCGAGGTTGTCTACTGGGCCGAACCCAGTGGCAAGCCGCTCGATACCACCTATTCCGTTCCGGTGGTCACCATGCTGGACGGACAGCGTATTCTCTTCGGCGGACTTGCCGATGGTGCGTTATTCGCCATGGATCCGCGCACGGGCCGGCGGGTCTGGCGGTATGAAGCAAGCAAGCGTGGCATCAACAGTTCGGTGGTCTACGGCAACGGGCTGGTTGTCGGGATGCACAGCGAGGAGAGCTACGACAGCAACCTGATGGGCGCCGTGGCGTGCCTCGATGCGCGCTCCGGCAGGGAAGTGTGGAAGAAGAACGGGCTGCCGGCGGGATATGCCTCGCCCGTCCTGGTGGATGACCTTCTGCTGGTCCCCGACAATTCCGCGAATCTCCATTGTTTCGATATCAAGACCGGAGAGCACTATTGGGAATTCAACTACGGCACCGAGGCAAAGGGGTCCCCGGTATACGGCGACGGCAAGGTCTACGTGGGCGAGGTACGCGGGGCGTACCATATTTTACGCGTGTCCCGGGAGGGCTGTGAGCGCCTGGACCAGGACCGGTTCGTGGAACCGAACGGCTCCCCCATTGAAATTTTCGGCACGCCGGCGATTGCCGGGAACAAGGTGCTTTTGCCGACGCGGACTGACCTGTATTGCATCGGCTTGAAAGGGACTGCTTTGAGTGAAGGCGTCCCCGCCGCGGGAGCGGAATCGGGTGAGCGTGTGGGAACGGATGAGTTGGGTCCTCTACTCCTGCGGCCCGCCGAATTTTGGCTGGCGCCCGGAGAATCCCGGGCGTTGTCTGTCGTGAACTCGGGCGTCGGGGAAAATCCCTCCACAACCTTCGAGGTGAAAGGTCTCCAGGGAGAAGTGGGCGCGGACGGCGTTTTTTCCGCCGCCACCGGCAACCGGATGCAGGCGGGGGTCGTCACGGCCACCGCCGGTGAACTCACTGCGTCCGCCCGCATTCGGGTTTTCCCGCCGCTACCCTACAAGCAGGATTTCGAGTCACTGAAGGTGGGCATGCCGCCGCCGGGATACATCACCTCGAAACTCAAATGTCAGGTTGCGGAGTATGACGGGGGGAACGTGCTTAGGAAACTCGCCGACCGCCCTGCGCCGCCATTTGCCCGTTTTCGTTGCTATATGATGCCACCCTTGGACACGGGCTATACCGTGCAGGCTGACATGTTGGGGGTTTCGAAAAAGAAGCGATTCATTCCGGACATGGGGCTGATCAATAGCCGGTACCTCCTGATTTTGGCTGGCACATCCGAACGCACCCGCAAGCTGCGTCTCGTATCGTGGGCGCCGATTCCACGGGTTCAACTCGACGTGGATTATGCATGGGAGCCGGACCGGTGGTACTCGACGAAGTTGTCCGTCGATGTCGAAGATGGGCTCGGGATCGTGCGGGGCAAGGTGTGGCCGCGGGGGGAGCCGGAACCGAAAAACTGGACCGCAGTGATGAAAGACCCGGCCCCGAACCGGGCCGGAAGCCCCGGGCTGTACGCCTACTCGGTCGGCATCACCAGCAAGTCGAAGGGTACCGAGATTCTGTTTGATAACGTGGAGGTGTTTGAGAATGAAAAATGAGAAAAAAAGAAGAGGGGAAACATGGGTCGTATGGCTCTCCTTCGTTTTCTGCTTCCCTCTCACCGTTATGGCTGCGGACTGGATCTGTTGGGGAGGCGCGCCCGGTCGGAACATGGTGAACACCTCGGAGAAGAACATCGTAACCGACTGGGACGTCACTTCGGGCCGCAATGTGAAGTGGGTGGCGGAGCTTGGTTCCCAGAGCTACGGGAATCCTGTGATTTCGGATGGCAAAGTATTCGTCGGAACGAACAACGAGGGGTTCCGTGATCCTTCCATCAAGGGGGACAAGGGGAACATTCTTTGCTTTCGTGAATCGGATGGAAAATTGCTCTGGCAGGCGCTGCATGACAAGCTGACCGCGGGACGAGTGAACGACTGGCCGTTGCAGGGGATTTGTTCGACGGTCTACGTGGAGGAAGACCGGCTTTTCTACGTGAACAATCGCTGTGAACTGGTGTGCGCGGACACCGAGGGGTTTCTCGACGGGAAGAACGACGGGTTTCAGGATGAGCAGTACAAGGGGGACGAGAAGGCGGACATTGTCTGGTCCTATGACATGATCGAGGAGCTGGGAGTCTTTCCTCACAACCTGGCGACGTCCTCCCCGGTCGTCGTGGGCGAACTCGTGATCCTGGTCACCGGAAACGGGGTGGATGAAGGACATCTGAATCTCCCGATGCAGACGGCGCCGAGCTTCCTGGCTATTCACAAGACCACGGGTGAGTTCGTGTGGGAGTTTGCCGACGTGGAGCGGATTCTGCACGGGCAGTGGTCGTCCCCCAGCTACGGAACGGCGGGCGGAAAAGGGCAGGCAATCTTTCCCGGCGGGGACGGGTGGATCTATTCTCTTGCCCCGGACACCGGGCGTTTGATCTGGAAATTTGATGGGAATCCGAAGGATTCGGAGTGGGAGTTGGGGGGCTACGGGACTCGAAACAACATTATTTCCACCCCGGTTATCGTGGGCGACACCGTGTACGTGGGAATGGGGCAGGACCCCGAGCATGGGACGGGGATAGGGCATCTCTACGCGATCGACGCCACCGGATCCGGCGACGTGACTGTTTCGCATGTGCGGTGGCATGTAGGAGGAACGGAGTTCGGGCGAACTATGTCCACTCCGGCAATCGCCGATGGACTCATGTATATCTGCGACCTTGGGGGATTCCTCTACTGCCTGGACGCGAAGGAGGGAACCCGATACTGGCGTCACGACATGAAGGCGGCCGTCTGGGGGTCGCCCATGCTTGTCGACGGGCATGTCTATGTGGGGGACGAGGATGGCGACGTCCTTGTTGTGAAACATGGAAGGAAGCTCGACATCGTTGACGAACTTCCAATGGGTGCCACCGTCTACACGACGCCCACCGCGGCGAACGGCGTTCTGTACGTGGCCACGAAATCGAAACTGTATGCACTTGCGGAGGCGAAATCCAAATGAAAGTGTCTTCAAACGGAAAGATGAGTAGAAGCCGATCGTGTGTAACCACAGCGGTCTGTTTGACATTTCTGGTTCTTTTCGCGCGAGCCCAGGACCCTGCTGCCGAATCCGGGATTCTCGAGCTCGACAAATTCGTGGTCACGGCATCGGATCTGTACGACACCTTGGGCATCTTGTTGGATCCGGTGGAAGCGCCGATCAGCGTGACCGGGATTTCTGCTTTGCTGAACGACCGGCAGGGGAACCGGACTCTTCGGGACGCGGTTCGAAATTCCGCCGGGATCAACGTCGCAACGGGAAACGGTCTGCACGACTTTTTCGTGGTCCGCGGCATCGACAGCCTCAACGGTGGACTCATTCTCGTCGACGGGGTGCTGGAGCCGGAAGCCACCTTTTATCCGATGAACCACGTTCGCCAGGTCCAGATTCTGAAAGGGCCGGGCTCTTACCTTTTTGGGGCCAATACGCTCGCGGGAACCGTAAACCTAGTTCGCAAAGCGCCGGTCCGGGAATCCTTCGCGGATCTTCGAATCGGGGCTGGGAGTCACGAGACGTACGAAGCAAAATTTGACGGAGCGGCGTACTCGGAAAAATATCGGGCTGCGCTTCGTCTCAACGGGATCTACCTCGAGTCGAGCACGCATCGTGATGGCATCGATCATGAATGGGGCGCACTGAACCCGTCCATGGTCTGGGACGTCTCGGAGAAAGCCTCGATTCGGATCGATGCGGACTTCCAGTACAGCGACGTCACACCCGACGCGGGATTGCCGGTGCGCGATTCTCGATTGGTCAAGTCCTCACGCTCCGCCACCTTCCAGGAACTGGATGACTTCTCCGAGCAGGACGTTGTCCGCTTGCTTGGCACGATTCGATTCGAGCCGAGGGACGGGCTCATGTTGCGAAACAAGACCTATTACAACCGGCTGGACTGGGACAGCCGGGGAACCGTTTTTGCTGGCTTCTTTTTCGCCGCCGCCGGCCTGGAGCCTGTGCCGACGACCCTGTCGCGGTTTCGGCCGACGCTGGATGACGAACAGGAGATTCTCGGGAACGAGTTGGAGCTGATGGTGCAGGCGGACACGGGTCCCGTTGCGCACGACCTGTTGTTCGGCGTGGAAGTGCTCCGGTTCACGGATGAGTTCATTATCGAGATCCCGCCCGGGGCGGACATCAACGTGGACACGGGGCTGCGTGCGCCGAGCCCATTCCTGGGGCCGTTGCCCACCAATGCCGGCGATGCGGAGACGGATATGTTCGGGGTCTACGCGCTCGATGGATTCCGGCTTGATACAAGGTGGGCCGGGCTGGCCGGAGTACGGATCGACTGGCTTGACTTCGAGGACCGTGTGCGTGGAACCAGGCGTTCGGACTCGGAGTTCAGTCCCTTCGGTGGCCTGACTTGCCAGGCGTCTGATCCGGTCCTTCTGTTCGTGAACGTGGGACGGGGATACGGACTCCCTTCCACCCAGGTGATGGGCCCCCGTGGAAAGCCCGAGCAGAGCGTACAGGTTGAAGGGGGTGCAAAATGGCGGTCGAGCGATGGGAGATGGACCGGTCAGGTGTCCGGCTTCTATATCGAGCGCGAGAACATTGGCATCCCCAATTCGTCCGGGCTTTTCACGGAAAGTGGCGCGCAGGAGTCGACCGGGATCGATCTGGAAGCAAGCGGACAGATCCATCCTGCGCTGTCGTTGCGGATTGCCTATGGATATCTCGACAGCGAGCTCACCGAATTCCAGGAGTTCACGGCGAGGGGGATCGAAGACCGGATCGGAATCAAGGCGCCCTTAGCCCCCGAGCACATTGTCGTGGCCTGGGCAGAGTACAAAATCCATGCCGACTGGGTTGCGGCACTGGGGGTCCGCGCCGTTGGTGATCAATTCATTGCCCCCGACAACCGGTTCGAGATCGACGCGTATGCCACGGTGGATGCCTCGATCACCTACGATGTCGCATCGTGGTACGCCGCCCTCTACGTCCGAAACCTGACCGACGAGGAAGTGCTCACGCGGGGGCAGGGCGCGGTATCCGTCATTCCGGAAGACGGCATCTCCGTTTTTGGCCATGTCGGAATTCGGCTCTGAGGCCCGGGTTGCATGGGGATTCACCGTGGAGGATTCAGGGTTTTGACGTAGAGGGATGATGGTATTAGAGTAGCTGGATCCGAATACGGATTCGAAGACATGGCAGCCTTTACATATGTTCTTATCTTGGCGCTCTTCGTCCTGCACCAGGACTGCTGGTTGTGGGACTCGCGCTCGCTGGTATTCGGGTTCATGCCCGTTGGGCTGGCGTACCATGCCCTGTTTTCCCTGGCGGCGGCCGGGGTGTGGGCATTGGCGACGAGATCGGTCTGGCCTCATCGCTGGGAAGAATGGGGCGAGGAGGAGACCGGTGAGGCGGAGGAGCGGGAAAGTGGAAGTGAAGGTGGGCACGGGGAGTCCGGTTTCCGATGAGCTACACTTCGCTTTACGTCATTTGCGGCTACCTTGTTGTCCTCCTCCTCCTGGGAGTGTTTAGCAGCCGCTTCTTTCGGGGCACGAGTTCCGACTTTTTTGTTGCAAGTCGTTCGATCGGCCCCTTCATGCTGTTGATGAGCGTGTTCGGAACGACGATGACGGCGTTTGCGCTGGTTGGCTCGACGGGCAAGGCCTACACCACCGGGATCGGTGTGTACGGTCTCATGGCTTCGTGGTCCGGACTGATTCATTCCGCCGTGTTCTTCCTGATTGGGATTCGGCTCTGGGCGATTGGCCGTCGGTATGGCTACGTGACGCAATGCCAGTACTTTCGGGACCGGTTCGAGTCGCCTGCGCTCGGATATCTTCTGTTTCCCATCCTGGTGGCCCTGATCATCCCCTATCTCCTGATCGGTCTGTTGGGCGCGGGCGCGGTGATGCGGGGGCTGACCGTCGGAATGTACCCCGAGGTATTCGCGGAAACGCAGGGCGCGATTCCTCCCTGGCTGACCTCGCTGGTGATCTGTGCGGTCGTACTCACATACGTGTTCTTGGGAGGGGTTCGAAGCACGGCTTGGGCGAATACCTTTCAGACCCTTGTTTTCATGGTGACCGGGGTCATCGCATTTTGGATGATCGCCAAATCGATGGGCGGCTTGCGGGAAGCGACGGCGCTGGTCGAGGAGCACGCTCCCGAGCACCTGGCGCGGGATGGGAAAATCGGCAAGATGCAGTTCCTGACCTACATGTTTGTCCCGTTGTCCGTCGGCATGTTTCCCCACTTGTTTCAGCACTGGCTGACAGCGCGCAGCGCGAAATCCTTCCAACTGACCGTTGTATTCCACCCCATTTGCATCGCCATTGTCTGGGTTCCATGCATTCTCCTGGGAATCTGGGCCGCAGGGTCTCCGGACATCAACCTGCCCCCGGCGAAGGCCAACGCGGTGATTGGTGTGATGGTGAAAATGCTGGTGGAGTCGCCTTGGCTGAGCGGATTGCTGACCGCGGGAATCCTTGCCGCCATCATGTCGTCGCTCGACAGCCAGTTCATGTGTATCGGCACCATGTTCACCAACGACATTGTCGCCCGTCTTTTGCCCGTGGATTCCCTTTCCGACCGGCAGAAGTTGTGGATCGGTCGTTTGTTCATCGTGGCCATCGTGCTGGTCACCTACTTTTTTTCACTGGCGAATCCCCGCAAGGTGTTCGAGCTGGGCGTCTGGTGTTTCAGCGGTTTTGGCAGCCTGTTCCCTCTGGTTTTTGCGGCGGTGTACTGGAGGCGGGCGACGAAAACGGGGGCGGTCGCCTGCGTTGTCACGACCACAGTGGTGTGGTTCATTCTTTTTGCGCGCGCGGACTACGGGGCTGCTGCCGAACATGACTCCCTTGTGTGGGGCATGATGCCGGTGGCTCTCATTTTCGCGGCCTCGTGCGCCGCGATGGTTCTTGGCTCGCTGGCGGGGCGCCCGCCGAACGAGAAGACCATCAGGAAATTCTTTCCGGATGTGCCCTCAGCATGAGTTCCTCCCCCGGGGAAATTCTCGACGCCCACCTGCGGGAAATCATTGCGTGGCATTTCTCGCCGGAAACCGGCACGCCAACCTGGATCGACTGGGCGAAGGGGTGTGGCTGGAACCCGATCGAGCGCGTTCAGACCGTCTCGGATTTGTTTGCCTTTCCAAACTTTGATGGAGACCGGCTTCGTTATGAGCCAGCCGACCGATGGATTCCCAGGGCCTACGGGGGAAGGCCATATAACGTCTTCGAAACGGGCGGCACCACGGGCATGCCCAAGCAGCGGTTGAACTGGAATGACTACCAGCACGACTATGAGCAGTTCTCCGCATCGTTGGGCCACGAGGCATTTCCGCCGGGAGGGAACTGGCTGATGATCGGACCCACCGGCCCCCGGCGCCTGCGCCTTTCCATCGAGCATCTGGCCAATTTCCGGAACAGCATTTGCTTTTTCGTTGACCTTGATCCCCGGTGGGTGAAGAAGCTGATTGCCGGAAAGCAATTTAACCAGGCCACCGCATACATGGAGCATGTCGTCGACCAGGCTGTTACCATCCTGAAGCATCGCCCCATTTCCGCCCTGTTCACCACCCCGCGATTGCTCGAGGCGCTTGGGGAAAAGATTTGCATTCCCGACGCCGGGGTGCGCGGTGTTTTTTGCGGCGGAACCGAGATGAATCCGCAGACGGTCCGGTTTCTCATGGAAGAGGTTCTTGAGGGGCGTGTTTCGTTCGTGCCGACCTACGGAAATACGCTGATGGGCCTTGCCCACAGCGTGCCAGTCGGACCGGAGAACGGTTTTTCGGTCACCTACTATTCCCCGCAGCCACGGGCCGTTGTCCGTGTTACGGATCCTGGTGACCCGGCGTCCACCGTGCCGTATGGGGAGTGGGGGCGGGTGGAGTTGAGTACGCTGACGAAGGAGTTTTTTCTCCCGCGCTTCCTTGAACGCGACGAGGCCATTCGCAAGGAGCCCTGCGAGAAATACCCGTGGGACGGGGTCGGGGAAGTTCGGCCCTTTGGTGCATCGGAACAAAAAATCGTCGAGGGCGTGCATTGACAGGCGATTGCCGGGTATCCGGTACTGGTGCCTGGATGTTGATTCATGGACGCGTCGTTGCACATTCCCCTTTTTCGATTCGGAAGACTTTATGAGAGTCTGGACACGGCGGAGTGTCTTGATTTCCGAGGGAACTCGCTGCCGGTTTGCGTCAGCCAGGCGAATGCGGGACTCGTCCGGCGGGACCTGCAAGATCTCTCGAGTGCCTTCGAGGCCGTTCAGTCCAAAACGACCGAGGAGATGTTCGACATCTGCTTGCGAGCGGGAGACTTTTTCCTGAATGCGCGGCTTCCCGTCAGTGATTCGGTTTCCCATTCGCCGGACGAGTACGTTTCCGCGCTTTCCTCGACGGGCGGCTTGCCCGAGTCGCTCTGCCGCGCAAACATGCAAAAGATTCACCATGTGCTGCGGCACATGCGGGAGGTGGTGGGAGGACTGACGCGCGGTCTCAATCCCGAGGTCCTGGACCGCGGCATCGCCGGGCAAAACGGGCTGTTGCTGGGATTCTATGCAGCTGCTCGCTGTCTGGGAGTCGTGTTGCCCAGCAATTCCCCGGGCGTGAACTCCCTGTGGCTCCCGAGCGTGGCGCTCCGGGTTCCGGTGGTGCTCAAGCCGGGACGGGAGGACCCGTGGACGCCCTGGCGGATCATCCAGGCGTTTCTGGCCGCGGGCTGTCCACCCGAAGCGTTTGGATTCTATCCCACTGGCCACGAGGGTTCGAATGCGGTACTGGAGCGATGCGACCGCGCAATTCTGTTCGGAGACCGGTCGACTGTGGAACGGCACGTGGGCAACCTGAATGTCAGCGTACACGGTCCCGGCCATTCGAAAATTCTGGTGGGGGAGGATTCCATCGATCGTTGGGAGGATTTCCTCGACGTCATGACGGACTCTGTCGCTGCAAACAGCGGCCGCAGTTGTGTCAATGCCTCCACGATCGTGGTGCCCCGCCACGGCCGCGCGCTGGCCGAGACGCTGGCACGCGAGCTCACGGGGATTAAGCCGGCCGCGCTCGACAATCCGGATGCGCGATTGGCTGGCTTCGCCAATAAGGACGTTGCGGAGTGGACTTCACGCCGGATCGACGAGGGAGTGCAATCAGGCGGTGTGGAGGGCGTGAGCTCGGCGGTTCGCGGCACGGGACGGCTGGTGGAGCGTGATGGCCTTTCCTACGTTGCTCCGACCGTTGTGTACTGCCCGGACTGTGAGCACGAGCTCGCCCGGTCGGAGTTCTTGTTTCCATATGTGGCGGTAACCGAAGTTCCCGAGGACCGGATGTTGGAGTGGACAGGGCCCTCCCTCGTGGTGACTGCGATCACTGCCAATGAAAATTTTCAGCGTGCTTTGCTGAACTGCCGGCATATCGACCGGTTGAACTTGGGTCCCCTGAGCACGGCCTCGGTCCGGTGGGACCAGCCTCACGAAGGCAATCTGTTCGAGTTCCTGTACCGTCGGCGGGCGATCCAGGAGGAATCCTTTGACGGGGGGTGACATTCAGATTTCCGGCCTGCCTGATCTTGCCGTCCCGGTTGTTCAAGGCGCGGGTGCCTCACGCAGAGTCGGCGACCTGGCGGTCGAGCACGGAGGAAGCCGGGCGCTCGTGGTGACGGATGAGGGCGTTTCGAAAGCCGGCCATGCGGGGGTGGTTCGTGACCATCTTCGAGCCGCGGGTCGCGAAGCGGAGATCTATCTGGGTGTCCACCAGAATCCCACTGTCGACGACGGGCACGACTGCGGGGAACCGGCCCGCGCGATGGACGCGGACCTTCTCGTTGCGGTGGGAGGGGGGAGCAGCCTCGACACCGCCAAGGGGTGTAACTTCATTCTCACCAACGGGGGCCGAATGCAGGATTACTGGGGCGTGGACAAGGCTCGAAAGCCGATGCTGCCGTTTATCGCCGTGCCCACGACGGCCGGAACGGGGAGCGAGTGCCAGCGCTTCGCCCTCATCTCCGATCCTGAAACTCATCAGAAGATGGCATGCGGAGACGGGAAGGCGTTGGCGCGGGTTGCGATACTTGATCCGGTGCTGACGCTGACCCAACCTCCATTCGTTGCCGCCTGCACCGGGATGGACGCGATGTCGCACGCGGTGGAAACATCGGTGACCAGCGTTGCCACGGAGGAGTCGATCGCGCTCTCACATGTGGCGCATGTCATGCTTGCGGAAGCCCTTCCGTGCGTGATCGCGGATCCGAACGACCTTTCAGCACGTGCGTCGGTGCAGCTCGGAGCGGCGTACGCCGGGAGCGCGATCGAGCGGAGTATGCTGGGTGCCGCACATTCCGCGGCGAATCCGCTCACCGCGCACTTTGACCTCCCGCACGGCCAGGCGGTGGGGCTCATGCTTCCCCATGTTGTTGCTTTCAACGGGGAAGATCCGGCCACAGCCCGGAAGTATGCCGACCTCGTGGGGGAGCCCGCATCCCATGCAGTCTCTTCAGTCACCCGGATGCTTTTTCGTTTGCTGGAGACGCTCAAGCTTCAGAGGTCGCTCGGTTCCCTGGGTGTTCGAAGGGAAGACGTCCGATCCCTCGCCGAGGAGGCGGCAACCCAGTGGACCGCCCGTTTCAATCCCCGCCCGCCCGCCGCGGACGACTTTGAGCGCCTGTATGAATCGGCATTGTAGATCCGTTCGTCATTCGCTGTGGATTTGCGCCCTGGCGGTTTGCCTTTCACCCCGCTGGTCCCCTGCCGGGGATTGGCCCGTAGCGCGGGGAAATCCTGCCTTGACCGGCTTCACGAGCGAAACGGTACCCGACAAGCCGGAACTCCTGTGGACGGTGCCGACCAGGGATTCTGTTCGCGGAGGCGCCGTCGTGTCGGGCGACCGGGTGTTTTTCGGTTCGGGTGACGGCGCGATCTACGCCGTGGATGCTGCGAGCGGACACACGAATTGGGTTTTCGACACCGGTGCCCCCATCGAGTCGACGCCCTGCGTGCTGGGCGACCGGGTGTTCGCCGGGAACGATGACGGCCATCTCGTTGCGCTGGACACCGAGACGGGTTCCGAGGTGTGGCGGTACAAGACCGAGGACCGGATCGTCGGCGGGGTTAATTTCTTTCGCTTCCCAAAAAACGGAGAGGGGCGAATCGTGGTCGGAAGTTACGACTACCATGTTCATTGCGTGCGTGCTGCGACAGGCGAACTCGTCTGGAAGTATGCGACCAGCAACTTCGTAAATGGAACCCCGGCCATTGACGGGCGTTTTGCATACGCCGGCGGGTGCGACGGGTTGCTGCACGCGGTGGACCTGGTGTCGGGAAAACCGGCGCAGGTGGGCGAAATCGATGCCTACATCGCAGGGTCGCCCGCGGTGGACGGAGCCCATGCGTATCTCGGCCACTACGGCAACGAGGTTTTGCGCGTGGGTCTTGATACGGGGCAGGTCTCCTGGGCCTACGAGGACCGTGAGTTTCCTTTCTTCGCGTCCCCCGCGCTGTCGAGCGACCTCGTACTGATTGGTGGCCGGGACAAACGCATGCAGGCGATTCGCAGGTCGACGGGCGAGCCGGTATGGCAGGCCCGCACCAAGGGGCGTATTGACAGCTCCGCGGGCATTGCGGTGGATCGGGTCGTCTCCGGATCGGAAGACGGGAGGTTGTACATCTGGGATCTGGCATCCGGTGCCGAGCTCTGGAGATACGACCTGGGAGATGGCATCCTGTCGTCTCCGGCCGTATCGGGGGGACGGATCTTTGTCGGGTGCGAGGATGGGCGGTTGTATGCATTTGGCGCCCCCGTCGATCCTGTGTTGACCGTTCACGGTGCGCCGTCTCCGCTTGCGGCCGGAGCCGTTGTATCGGACTGGCCCCGGTTCCTTGGGCCGGACCACGGCATGGTGTCCCGGGAGTCGCCGTTGCGGTTGACGTGGGATCGGAAGGGGCCGCCTCTGGTCTGGGAGAGGGAGATCGGGGAAGGGTATGCGTCGCCCGTTGTGGCGGAGGATCGTCTCATCTGGTTTCATCGTGTGGGCAACGAGGAGGTCGTGGAATGCCTGGACCCGGTCGGTGGCGGGCGCTATTGGGAGGTCCGAAACGAAACCGTCTACCGGGACCGCTACGGGTTCAATGGTGGTCCGCGCTCCTCTCCGTTGATATCGGATGACAGTGTCGTAACCTACGGTGTCGAAGGGATTCTGCAATGCATCGATCTCGAGTCGGGGGCACTGCGGTGGCGGAGAGATCTCAATGCGGAGTACGGCATCTCCCAGAATTTCTTTGGCGTTGGAACGAGTCCGGTTGAGTTCGGGAGCCGGGTCATTATCAATCTTGGTGCCCCCGGCGGACCGGCCGTTGCCGCCTTTGACCTGCGTACCGGGGACTGTGCTTGGGAAATCGAGCACGAGTGGGGCCCAAGCTACGCCACGCCAGTGATTGCCCCGATCCATGGGGCCCTCAAACTACTGGTGTTTGCCGGCGGGGAAAGCCGTCCACCGTCCGGCGGCTTGCTGGGGATCGATCTTGAAACGCGGGCGCTGGAGTTCGCCTTTCCCATGCGGAGCGAGAAGTTTGAGTCGGTGAATGCATCATCTCCCCTTGTGATCAACGATCGAGTCTTCGTTTCACACAGCATCGCCGGAAAAGGGGCACTCGTGCGTGCGTCAAAAGACGGAGGCGTGGAGCCGGTTTGGACCACGCACGATCTGGGTGTGTACTGGATGACGCCCGTTCACAAGGACGGATACATTTACGGGTTCAACGGCCGACACGAATCTCAGGCGGAACTGGTGTGCCTGGACGCAGCGACAGGCGAACGGATGTGGCGCTGGGCTCCGAAATGGAAAGAGACGGTCACTGCCGCTCCCGACTCCCGGGAATTCAGTGCCCACATTGGCCGGGGGCATTTGCTCCGGGCGGAGGGGCGGTTCCTCTGCCTGGGCGAGACCGGCGCCCTGCTCTGGCTTGACCTGGGTCCAGATCGCCGGGAGATTCTCCAGCGCTGCCGGCTTTTCCACGCGCCGGAGACTTTCGCCCCGCCGGTTCTCAGGCATGGCCTGCTGTACGTGGTGCAAACCAGACCGTCCCGCCAGGGGCGCCAGCCCAGTCGGCTTCTGTGCTATGATCTGAGGGAAAAACGGTGACGGTACCGGCGTGCGAACCGTGCGCTCGATGACTTGAGCGCAGGATTCGGCTTTTGCGGAAGCCGACGGAACGAGCGGTGGCCCGGTGTGTCCGCGGTGATCCGCAATATCTACGGTCGGGAAGTCGTGACGTGAATAGTCCCTGCGCGGATCGATTGCCGTACATGTGCATGCGTGATATATTGTCCCTGAAAGTAAGAAGACGCAATGACCTCTGACTCACATATTCCGGTTCAGGAAAAAGAAACGAAGGCGGGCAATTACTTCGTTTCCAATTACCCTCCGTTTTCCTTCTGGACGCCCGAAGCGGTCCCGGATTTCGAATCCGCTCTGCGCCGGGCTCCTGCAGCCGGAAATCCGCTGGGCCTTTACGTTCACATCCCATTTTGCCGCAAGCGATGTCACTTCTGCTATTTCCGGGTTTACACGGGGGCGCGGTCCGAGGAAATCAGGACTTATGTGAATGCGGCGAAGCGGGAGCTCGAGCAGTATGACGGCCTCCCGTTTGTCGGCGGAAGGAAGCCGGCGTTCGTCTACTTTGGGGGTGGCACGCCATCTTTTCTTTCGCGCGCACAGCTACAGGACCTGTGCGAAGGGCTCCAGGCTCGTCTGCCGTGGGACGACGCGGATGAAATCACCTTCGAGTGCGAGCCGGGGACATTAAATGAAACGAAGCTCCGATTCATACGCGACTTGGGCGTGACGCGGCTGAGCCTGGGCGTTGAAAATTTCAATGCGCATATTCTGGAGATCAATGGAAGAGCACATCGTACCGATGAGATTCACCGGGCTTACTCATTTGCCCGGGAGATCGGGTTTCCGCAGATCAATATCGACCTGATCGCCGGCATGATGGACGAGACCGATGAGAACTGGAGTAGCTGCGTGGAGGAGGCGATCGCGCTTTCGCCTGACAGCATCACTGTGTACCAGATGGAAATCCCGTTCAATACCACGATCTACAAGCAGATGAAGGACGCAGGCCGGGTTACCGCGCCCGTGGCGGATTGGGAGACCAAGCGGCGGTGGGTCCGGTACGCATTCGATCAATTTGAGAGTGCCGGTTATCGAGTGGGAAGCGCGTACACCGCCGTCAAGAAGGACCGTGAAGTGGATTTTCGATACCGGGATGCATTGTGGCGCGGCGCGGACCTGCTTTCCCTCGGCGTGGCTTCCTTCGGTCACGTCAACGGTGTGCATTACCAGAATCAACACGACATGGACGGGTATTTGTCCGAAGTGGAACAGGGCCGGTTCCCGGTGTACCGCGCAATGGTTCCGAGCGAAGAGGAAACGCTTGTCCGTGAGTTTGTCCTGCAGTTCAAGCTCGGTTCGGTCGACCCGGATTATTTCCGAAAAAAATTTGGCGTCAATGTGGCGGATCGGTTTCGCGACCAGTTGGAGAGAATGCACGGGGAAGGGTTCCTGGAGGGGTCGGCGGGGTCACTTCGGCTGACGCGGGAAGGACTTCTGGAAATTGACCGGCTGCTCCACGGGTTCTTTTTGCCTGAACACAGGAATGTCCGTTATGCGTAGGGATTATCTGCCCCCCGGCGATTAAGTCACGATGGAGTCGGAAACGTTGGAACTATTGAGTCCGCTGCACTTTTTCTGTGCCCGGCGCGGGAGGCCCCCACCCGGCGCGGTCCGGGTGGAGCCGGAGGAGATTCCGGAGCCATACCGGAGCCTGCTGGTTCACACGGTGGATATGACCTCGACGCTGGGGGATTTTCACGGAGGCGGCCTCCATCTGGAGCCGTTGGAAGTCATTGACGAGCCGGAGCAGTACGCGCGGGAGGTGGTGCTTCGGATGAACGGTTCGAGGAAGCCCGTTGAGTACGGAGCCATCCGGATCCACCTGTCCCGTTTGCCCGCGGTGATCTGTCGTGAAATCAGGGATGCGCGCCGCCCGTTGGGAGCTCTTCTGGAAGAACATGGCGAGAAAATGAGCAGTCGGCCGGTGAACTATCTTCGCGTGACGCCGGACCGGGCCGTACGGGCGATTTTCGGAGAGGGATCTGGCGACCCGTTGTTTGCGCGGCAGAACCGAATCATGAACCGGAACGGCGAGTGCATTGCCGATGTGCTGGAAATTCTGCCTCGATGAAACAGGTGCAACCAGACGTGTTGATTATCGGCGCCGGTCCCGCCGGATGCGCGGCGGCGACCGTTCTCGCGCAACTCGGACGTCGACCGCTGATCCTGGAAAAAGAAAGGCTTCCCCGGTATGTGGTCGGCGAATCTCTCCTGCCGTACTGTTATTTTCCCCTGCAGCGTATCGGGATGGTCGAGAAGCTTCGTGCATCCGATTTTCAGAAGAAATACAGCGTTCAGTTTGTTAATGCGGATGGGAAACAGTCCCAGCCGTTCTATTTTATCCGGCACCTGGATCACGAGGCAGCGCAGACTTGGCAGGTGACCCGCAGCTGCTTCGACGAGATGCTGCTCGAGAATGCAATCGGTTATGGCGCGGATGTGATGCAGGAATCATAGGTGACATCACTGTTGCGTATCGGAGACACCGTGACCGGTGTCAGCGCCGAGGACCACTCGGGAGCGCGCCGCGAATTTTACGCGCCGATTACCATCGACGCGAGCTGCCGGAGCGCGTTCGCCGTC
>CAZTAB010000434.1:0-2153 GCA_964611475.1 uncultured Verrucomicrobiota bacterium
TCACCCATCCGTTTCTCACGGTACGCGAGAGCCTGGCATCCACGATGCGCCTACGGGCCTCGGACCTGACCCGCGAGGGCATTCAGGCCGCCACGGAGCAGATCCTGGAAATGACAGGATTGGCGCGCGTATCCAACACACTGGTTCGACGTCTCTCCGGCGGCGAATCACGCCGGCTCGGTTTTGCATTGGAGCTGACCGCCTCTCCGGACCTGCTGCTGTGCGACGAAGTACTCAGCGGTCTCGACCCGAAAGCGGAATCAGAGATTTCAACCCTGGTTCGCGACCTCGCCGAGGATCCCGGTCGATTGGTGGCAACCGTCACGCACTCCCTCAGGCACCCAGAACTGTACAGTCAGGTGATCGTGCTGCACGAAGGCCGGCTCGCCTATGCCGGAGCAGGGCAGGCGATGCTCGAATACTTCGACGTGGACCACCCGGAAGACGTATACATTGCCCTGGCCGAAAAATCGGGGGCGTCCTGGTCCGAGCAGTGGACGGATCGGGCCGAGGGGAACCCCGCCCCCGCAATCAAGCCGGTCGCGGATGCGAAAACACTCCCGGCTCACACCACCGCCGCCGCATGGACACAGGTCGCGGTGCTTCTGGACCGACGGATCAAGGAGTTCCTCCGCGACCGAAGGCACGCTGCATGGCAGCTCGCGCTACTCCTTGGATTTCCCTGCCTGGTCGTTGTCTTTACGCACCAAGGGTTGCCACAGATCAGGAACCTTAGCATGTCGTTGAACCAAGGCGTGGTGGACCAACTCCTCGATACGATCCAATCCATGGAGCAATCCTACACCGCCGGGACACTGGTTTCGGGAATCGTCATGTTCCAGGTGGTGTTGCTGGCACTGACCGCGTCGAACAACGGGGCTCGGGAAATTGCCGGTGAACGGGAGCTGCTTGAAAAGGAGCGGCTCGCCGGATTGAAAACCGGCAGTTACCTGACAAGCAAGGTTGTCTTCCTCTCGGCGCTGATCCTGGTCCAGTCCGCCTGGATGGCCGTGTTCGTTGATTTCTTTTCCGGTCTTCCCGGGTCGCTCCCCATGCAGATCCTCATGCTCGCCCTCCTCAACGGGGCGATCACCTGCACCTGCCTTGCCATCTCCAGCACGGCATCGACCCCAGAGCAGGCGTCACTGGTTGCAATCTATCTGGTGGGATTCCAGCTCCCACTTTCAGGCGCTGTCCTTGCCCTCCCCGATCTCGCAGCGTGGATCGCCCGGCCATTCATCGCCGCGTATTGGAGTTGGTCGGGCGTGCTGCAAACCATGAAGGATACGCGCCTGTACGATGTCGTGGTCGAAGTCACCCGGACTGACCTCGCCAGGACTCCTCTTTGCATCTGGGCGCTCGGATCGCACATGGTCATCATGTTGCTCGCAACATACGCCGGATGCCGGTCTCGACGCTCGTTGTGAATTTCGGAACTTCCGGTTTCACCAAGACGGACCCTCGCCAGGGCCTCCGCCCGACGAGATGCAGGCACACCCGGGCGGTTCCATCTACCCCGTCGCCTGCCCGGGACTCTGGATTGCCGAACCGGATTTCGATCCGGTTCGCTCAGACGTTCGCGTCGGACATCCGCCTATGTTGCTGTTCAGGCCAATGCCTTCTTGGTGGTCTTGATGATGACCGCGGCGATCTTGTAGGGATCCCCGTTCGACGCCGGACGACGATCCTCAAGACGGCCCTTCCATCCATTCTGAATCGTCGCCACCGGAATGCGGATTGAAGCGCCTCGGTCGGACACTCCATAACTGAACTTGTCAATCGACTGTGTTTCATGCAGGCCCGTCAGTCGCTTCTCGTTGTCGGCGCCATAGACATCGATGTGTTCCGCTATATTCTTTCCGAATTCCTCGCAGATCTTGGTATGCGTCTCTTCACCTCCAGGATCTCGCATTGCACCACACGAATAGTTTGCGTGCATTCCGGACCCATTCCAATCTCCAGAAATCGGCTTTGGATGCCAATCCACGGCAACTCCATATTTCTCGCCGGTACGTTCATGAAGATACCGGGCCTTCCAGATCTGGTCGCCGCAGTCGGCCGCGCCCTTGGCAAAAATCTGGAATTCCCACTGTCCCATCATCACCTCGGCGTTGATGCCTTCCACATTAAGGCCCACCTCAAGGCAAAGGTGA
>CAZTAB010000435.1:0-5504 GCA_964611475.1 uncultured Verrucomicrobiota bacterium
ATTTCCAGGGCGTGGACCGGGTTCGAATCGCGACCGCGTGGCGATAGGCTGTGCCTTCGCCCTTTCGTTGAACAGACCACGTAGTCCAGGATGTGTCGCCCATCGGGTGTTCATTCCGGTCGGTCTGCCAGCCTGAGGGAAGCGAGTCATTCAGGTCGCGATCGCCGGTTCCGTAGAGGTAGGCGCGGCAGACGAGGGTTTGGAGTTGTAGCGTTGCGTCATTCAAGTCGCGAGCCCGCTGTTCACTACGCAGAACCTGCACGATGGCCGAGGCGATGACACCGGTGGCGAGGGCAACAATCAGCAACGCGATCAGTACCTCGGCGAAGGTGAAGCCTTCTTCCGTTCGTTGTGCGCCCGCCTTCCCCATCATTCGCAATGTCGTCACGCTAACGCCCCGGGGCCGTGCGGTTTCCATCTGCGAACCGCAAAATGGGGGCAATTCTGGTTACGGTCCGGAACTGGATAAGTCGGCCGCACCATCGGTACCCCCGGGTTCGGAGTCTTTCCCGTACGAGATGACCTCGAACGATTCGCCGGACCTTCCGGGAACGATGTAGATGTACTCGTTCCCCCATGGATCCAGCGGGATGGCTCGCGTGTCCAGGTATCCCTCCGTGCGGAACTGTTTCGGGATCGGGTCCAGGGTGGGCTTTTCTACCAGTGCCGCCAAGCCCTGTGCCATGGTTGGAATGTGACCGTTGTCCATTTTGTAGATTTCAACCGCGGTCTTCAGTGTCTTGAGCTGCGACTTGGCTGTGATCACGCGTGCCTTCTCCGGTTCGTTCAGAACGTTGATTCCCACGATTGTCGCCAGGATTGCCAAGATCGTTACAACGACCAGGATTTCGATGAGGGTCAAGCCGGCGCGGGGATTACGGCTTGCGTTCGCAGACGTATTCATGCCTTGGGAATAATATTTCACAACCTGAGGGATCCGCAATCCGCTTTGGCCTTGTAAGGTTGTATTTCCGCGGAGGGGAATTCGTCGGCCCGTGTGTACCGGGTCTGGATTTGACAGGCCATGCCGGGTCTAGCGGGTGACGGATTTTCCCCTTTCCCTGGGTATTCCTCCTGCGGCCTCGTAGTCGGAAAGCTTGACGGAGACGATCGTCGAGACGCCACGCTCCTGCATGGTGACGCCGTAGAGTATGTCCGATGCGGCGATCGTCTTCTGGTTGTGTGTGATGACAATGAACTGGGATTTTTCGAGGAACCCCTGCACCGTCAGAACGAATCGGCCGATGTTTGCCTCATCCAGGGGAGCGTCCAGCTCGTCGAGCAGGCAGAATGCGCTCGGTTTTTCCAGATACAGCGCGAATAGCAGGGCAACCGCCGTCATGGTTCGTTCGCCGCCCGACAGCAGGCTTACTGTCTGGAGCTTTTTTCCGGGCGGCCGGGCGATGATTTCGATTCCTGACTCCAGAACATCTTCCTCGTCGACGAGGACGAGCTTCGCTGTGCCTCCTCCGAATAACTTCTTGAACATCTCCTGGAAGTTCTCGTTCACCTGGTTGAAGGTGGAAGAAAACATCTCGGTGGTTGTTTTGTTAATGTGGCGGATCATGTCGAGAAGCTGTTGCTTTGCGTTGACCAGGTCCTCCTGCTCGGAGGTTAGAAACGCATACCGCTCCTCCAACTCACGGTGCTCATCGATGGCTACCAGGTTTACCGGGCCCATCGCGTCAAGTTTGGTTCGAAGCTCACCAATCATCGTTTCGATTATTTCGCAATCCGGGCGCGACTCGGTCTCCCACTCGGGCTCCGGCTCCTCCATCACCTGCTCGACGCTGATCTCATAGTCGGTGCCGATCCGCTCAATCTGGTTCTGGCGACGCATCCGCTGTTCCGCCAGTTCGACGTCCAGTGCGTTTCGCTGTTTCATCAGCTCTTCGAGTACCCCTCGCTTTTCGCGAAGTTCCGTGTCAATTTTCTCGATCGTCGCCAGCCGGTCCGACCGTGATATGCGGATGGCTTCCAGCTTCCGGTCGAGTCCGCCGGCTTCTTCGCCAAGGGGCGCGAGATTGATCTCCGCTTCCTCCGCCGCCCGCTCCAGCTCTGAGATGCGGGCCTGGTAGGAGTCTAGCCCGGCACGTCGTTCCCGAATCAGCGTTTCGAGTTCTTTGATTCTGGCGGCCTGGGTTTCATGCTGGCTTTTCAGATGTTCTACCCGCTGTCGGCACTCCGCAAAGTGCACCCGGTGCTCGGTCACCCGATTATACAGTTCCCCGCGTTCCTGCTCCAGTGTGCGCAGGGCCTGTGTCTCGTCCGCGATCGTTCTCCGGGCCTGTTCCTGCTGCGATCGGAGTTCCTGGAGGGATTCAAGGATCTCGGCTCGCCGCTTTTCCGTGCTGCTTTCCTGTTCGTTGAGGGCCTGAAGTTCGTAGGTCACTGTGTCGAGCCGTTGTTGCGCTTGTCGTGCCTCGGCTTCGACCACCTGGGTTTCGCCCTCGCAGACCGCAACTTCACGGTACGCGGCCTCCCGCTCCAACCGGGCGGATTCAATCCGGTTCTTGCACGCTTCAATGCGGCGGACGGACACGTCAAGCTCCGATTCGCGCCGCGAAATGTCGTCAGCGATCCCCGCTCGTTCCCGTTGAGAGGTCTCCAGGCTCTGTCGGATTCGCAGGGGATTTGCCTCCTGGTCCTCGTGCATCCAATACTCTACTGATCCGTTGCCCCGCCAGATAACGCCATCCTGCGTCACATACGTGGCGCTACGATCAATGAATTCCGGTATGTCACGGTCGGACTCCACGAGATACACGTGGCTGAGGAGGCGTTCCATGAGCGGGCGAACGTTTTCCGAACAGTTGACGTGGGAAAGGAGCAGCTCAGGACCGGGGCCCGGGGCGTTGTCCGGGGAATCCTCGGCCCGGAGCGGAAGAATGCGCACCGAGCCGTGACGCGCACGGCTGATCTTCCGCACCAGGTCGCGCGCAGTCGCTTCATCCGAAACAATGACCGCGTCCAGCCACGCGCGCAGCACCGCTTCGAGAGCCTGCTCGCCGGCGGGTTTTGCCCAAAGGTGCTCAGCGAGCGACCCGAGAATCTTTTCCCCGGCCTTTCCGGGCCTGGAATTTTTTTCCAGCAGAAATCGCGCGCCGCCGGGAAATCCGTCGCCGCTTGCCGCGCTCTCTTCCAAGAGGTCGATGCGCGCCTGTTTTGCCGCTGCGTCGGACTTCAGGTCTGCGATCGCCTGCCGGATCCGGGCGGAATCCTCTTCGGCTTGCGCCAGATCATTCTCCGCGGCGGCCAGCGTCTCTCTTTTTTCTGCGGCAAGCTTCTTCAGCTCTTCGTGGCGTTCGGCCATCGTCGATTGGCGCTGACTGAACTGCTGCGTGGCCCGGCGAAGTTCCGCCTGTTCCGCGCTGAGGCGCTCGCGGCGAACCACGGTGGTTCGTTCCTCTGCTTCGAGGTCCGTAAGTTCGTTTTGCAGTTTCGCCCCGCGGCTCTCGGACTCCACCAGGTCTGTTCGTAGGCGGTGCAACTGCTGCCCGGATTGTTCGGCGCCGCTTTCGATTTTCCCCAGGAGTTCGCTGTTTGTTTTGAATTGATTCTCGGCGTCGTCCCGTTCACCCTGGGCGGCCTTCGACGTCTGTTCGAGGTTCGTCAGGATCACGCGATGCTGGTCACAGCGGGCGGTTGCCTCCTCTGCGTCTTTCGAGTCGCGCTCGGAAAGAGCACGTATTTCCCGGACCCGATCCTCGTTTACGCGGATCAGTTCCCGGCACCGTTCCAGCTCGCTCCGGGCCCTCGCGACCGCGTCCATCGCTTCGCCGATTTCCTGCTCCTTTGCGGCAACCTCCCCACGGTTTTTCGTGGCGGTGGTATCCAGGTCCGCCGTTTCCTCCCGGACCGCCTCTTCCCGTTCCTGCACGGCGGAGAGCCGGTTTTCAGCGCCCCGGATTTTTGATTCCAGTTCGCTTAGGCGTTCTCGCGTATGGAAGATGTCGTACCCGCGGAGTTTGTCGCGCATGGCGGTGTATCGGCGGGCCTTTCCCGCCTGGCGCTGCAGCGAGATGATTTGGCGCCTGACTTCCCGGATGATGTCATCCAGCCGCAGGAGGTTCGCCTCGGTGTGATCCAGTTTCCGGAGGGCTTCCTTTTTGTTGGCCTTGAACTTCGTGATGCCGCTGGCCTCCTCGAAGACCGCTCGTCGGTCGTCCGGCCGGGAGCTCAGGATCAGGTCGATTTTCCCCTGCTCCATGATCGAGTAGCTTGTGGTCCCGATTCCCGTGTCCATGAACAGTCGCTGGATGTCCTTGAGACGGCAGGGAGCCCTGTTAATATAGTACTGGCCCTCCCCGGAGCGCAGGACTCGACGGGTCACGGTGACCTCGTTGTAGTCCGTGCCGAGCGACGCCTCGCAGTCCGCCAAGGTAAGACTCACTTCGGCTAGGCCCATGGGCTTCTTGGTGTCTGTTCCGCTGAAGATCACATCCTGCATCTTGCTGCCGCGCAGGGCCTTGGCGCTCTGCTCGCCAAGCACCCAGCGGATGGCATCGGCGATGTTGCTCTTTCCGCACCCGTTCGGCCCCACAATGGATGTCATGCCCCGCTCAAATTGGAGTTTCGTCTTGCCCGCGAAACTCTTGAATCCAATCATTTCGATGGATTTTAAATACATGTTGTCTCTTTACCTATATGTACCTTTAGGCACAGGGGATGAAGGCTCGGCTACACACTGACAACTCCCCAATATCATGTATGGTGAACGAGGACAACCACAATATATTGACTTTTAATCGAATTACTGGCGTAAACCATGAAAGGTTTTTCCCCATGCCGAAAACGTGGATTCGCGCTTTATTCCTGACCGGTCTGGCCACGTGGGGCCTTCTCGGCGTCGTGAACGTCTATTGGGCCAACCTAAACCAGGATGAGGGCTGGTATCTGTACGCAGCACTGCTTTGTTCGGAAGGAATGCTCCCGTACCGGGACTTTGCGTTCACCCAAGGTCCTGTCATGCCCTATGTCTACGCCCTGATTCATCCTGCACTGGCTGCGGGTGGCCTTGAGGCGGGCCGTTGGTTCACTTGTGCTCTGGCTGGAGTTACCCTCCTTCTGACTGCGCGACTCGGGTCGCGAAGCGTCGGCGATGGGCGGGGCTCGGCGGAAGCGGGACTCATCGCGCTGATCCTGCTCGGGGTCAATGTGTACCAAAGCCAGTTCACCACTATTGCTAAAACGTACTCCCTCTGCGGGCTGCTACTGGTTTCCGGTCTGCTGCTGGCTCAACGGGCGGCGTACGCACACCGACCCGTGTCCGGGTTGGCATCCGGATTTCTTCTGGGGCTGGCCGCAGCAACACGGCTTTCCTCGCTTTTTGCCATTCCCGTGGTTGTTCTGTTCCTTTTGTTCCGGCCTGCTTTTCGGCCCACCCGGGCGTGGATATACGTTTCGGTGGGGGCGGCGGCGGCACTTGCCGTGACGTTGCTGCCGTTCCTGGCGGTGGAGGGGGAGGGGCTACGTTTCGGGATGGTTGAGGATCACGTGCAGCG
>CAZTAB010000436.1:0-3040 GCA_964611475.1 uncultured Verrucomicrobiota bacterium
CGATGCGGCAAGAAATGCAGTGGGGTAGGCGAGAGTATTCTCGTTGTTGTCCTGCCCCCTGTCGTCGGCAGGAATCGCAAAAAAAGATCTGGCGAAGATTTGAGGGTCCACAAGATCTGGCGCTATGTCTGAGACCTCCAACCTCGATTACAATGTGCAACTCGACGTTTTCGAGGGGCCACTTGATCTGCTCCTGTACCTGATAAAGAAGGACGAGGTGGATATCCATGATATCCCGATCGAGCGGATCACCACGCAGTACATGGAGACGCTTGGCTTGATGCGCATGCTGGATCTGAACATTGCCGGGGAGTTTCTGGTAATGGCTGCGACGCTGATGATGATCAAGAGCCGGATGTTGCTGCCAGTGGAGGAAAGACCTGAGTTGGAGGAAGAAGAGGGGGAGGATCCCCGGTGGGACCTTGTGCGCCAGCTGGTCGAGTACAAGAAATTCAAGGATGCAGCACAGTTTCTTGAGACGATGGAGATGAGGCGCGAGAACGTGTTCGCAAGAGAGGGCGAAGGGGTCCAACTCGGCAAGGCGCCGGACGTATCCTTGAGTGACGTAAGCATTTTCGACCTGATCTCGGCCTTCAGCTCGGCGCTGAACCGGCTGGAGGACGAGAACCTGACGGAGATCTTCGGCGACCGGTTCACCGTGTCCGAAAAGATCGACCAGCTTGTGTTGATCCTGAGCCAGGAGGAAACCCTTTCGCTGACGGGGCTTTTCGAGGGGATGAGGAGCCGGGGCGAAATGGTGTGCACATTCCTGGCCCTTCTCGAGTTGATCAGGATGAAGCAGGTGCGCGCCCGGCAGGGCGCCGTGTTTCAGGAGATTGTTTTGGAGCGGCATGACGAATGGGACCCGGTGCTGACGTCGCCGGAAACGGATCGAGGCAAACAGGATCATGAATGACGTAGCGGTTCTTCCCGAATTGAAACAGATCGTCGGAGCGTTGCTGTTTGGAGCCCGCAAACCGATGACGCCCGGCGATATTCGCAGGGTGTTGCGGCAAGTGGCCGAGAACCACGGGGGGCCGTACAAGGATTACGGCGGGATTTCGAGCGAGGAGATCGAGCAGGCGATCGAAGAGCTTCAGAACACGCTAGGATCGCTGCGATGCGGATTCACCGTCAATGAAATCGCCAAGGGGTATCGTCTCGAGAATGATGTGGAGTGTGGGCCGTGGCTGAGGCAGATGCTCGAAAAGGGGAAGGCGGCAAAGCTTTCCCGACCGGCCCTCGAAACCCTGGCCATCATCGCCTACCGGCAGCCGGTGACTCGAGCAGAGATCGAGGACGTAAGGGGAGTTGCCGTCGACCAGATCGTGAGGAATCTCCTGGAGATGCAACTTCTCCGGGTTGTGGGGCGCAGTGAGTTGCCGGGCCGGCCCTGGCTATTTGGCACGACGAGCACATTTCTTGAACATTTCGGTCTCCGGGCGCTTGAAGAATTGCCCAACGTCGAAGAACTTAAAAAATTGGTTGAAACAAAACGCCCGGCGGATGAGAAGGAGGTGGCCGGGAATAGAGACGACCAGATGGAACTGTCCGTGGATGAAGAGGCGGAGACGGATTCCCTCGACGTTGATGAGGAAGAGGATCAGGATGAGTTTGTTGAAGACAACGAAGACAACGAAGACAACGAAGACAACGAGGACAACGACCATTGACCCTGAACAAACATCGGAAGCGGATCGATGAGATCGACGAGGAATTAATCCGGCTGTTGAACGAGCGTATCCGGTGTGCCCTGGAAATCGGTTCCTTGAAGAAGCAATCGAACCAGGAGGTCTATTCCCCCGCCCGGGAGCGGGAGGTCCTGGAACGCGTCCAGTCCTTGAACGCGGGGCCCATTCAGGATCAATCCGTGCAGGCGATCTACCGCGAAATCATGTCTGCGGCCATTTCTCTGGAACGGGATACCACGATTTCCTACCTCGGTCCGGAGGGAACCTATTCGCATCAGGCGGCGCGGGCTCGATTCGGATCCAGCGTGACATATGTTCCGGAAGCAGCGGTTGCTGATGTTTTCACCGCGGTTCGCAGGCGCGTTGCGGATTACGGCGTCGTCCCGATCGAGAATTCAACCGAGGGATCGGTGAACCCGACGCTTGATGAGTTGACGGAAACCCCGCTCAAGATTTATTCCGAGGTCTGTCTTCCCATCGAACATCACCTTCTGTCGCGAGTGAAAATGGGCGAAATTCAGACGGTGTACAGTCATCCGCAGGTTTTTGGCCAGTGCCGCCACTGGCTTGCGCGGGAGTTGCCGAATGCCGCGCAGATTCCCACCGCAAGCACTGCGCGCGCCGCGGCTTGCGCCGCCGCCGAGGAGAACTCCGCTTCAATTGCAGGGGCCTTGGCCGCTGACCTTCACTGCTTGCCGGTCATTGCAAGCCAGATCCAGGACGAGGCGGGCAACGCAACGAGGTTTTTCGTGATTGGTCACAGCATTGGGGGGCGCACGGGACGGGACAAGACGTCTGTTGTCTTCCGGGTGAACCACAAGGTTGGAGCGCTGTACGACGCGCTTGGCTCATTCCGGGCCAGCGGCCTGAACATGACCAAGATCGAATCCAGGCCAAGCCGCCAGAAGGCTTGGGAATATTGGTTTTTTGCTGACTTGGAGGGGCACAGCGAGGATGAAGCTGTAAAAGAGGCGCTCGCCGAGTTCGCCGAGCATTGCCTGACGCTCACGGTGCTGGGATCCTATCCGGCGTCGGGCGATGCGCCGATAAACAAAGATGGCCGATAAATGGGACTTCCCGAAATTGCGGGTACGGACAAACGCGGCGTTGAGCGTGGCTAGAATGCGTCCCGCCTTTTTTTTGACGGCAAAGGAACAATTCCAGCTTCCTCTCCCGATGAGTGGTTCTCGTAAACCTCGTTCTCGCTGGTCTCGGAATTCAAACAGCGGAAAGTCCGTTTCGTCGTCCCCGCCCTTCAGGGAGTACTGGGGCGGGTCGGTGTGGTGGTGTCGCGGGGCTGCGGCCGGGGGGGGTGTGGGGGTGGGCTGGTTGGGTGGGGCTCGGTTATC
>CAZTAB010000437.1:0-4481 GCA_964611475.1 uncultured Verrucomicrobiota bacterium
TTGTATTGGAGGAAGTGCAGGCCGCCATGAAAATTCCCGAAAAAGTATAAAATGCCCCATTATACCCGCATCAAAGCGCGCAAAGGTATCATTTATGGCGAAGCCGTCAAGTGCGGGAGGAGAGATTTTCTGGGAAATCGAAAGGGGCATGTTCGCCCAAGGGAGGGCCGGGCTCCTATGCTCTTGGACTGCCGGTCAGTTCTCAAGTTCCAGCACCGGAAGGGCCTCCTCCCAGCCTTGCCGGAGTTTGTAGATATCCTGCACGAGTTGTCCCCGGGCCATATCCAGCTCCTCTTTCTCCTCGCCGATGGCGTCTTGGGAGCGTCGGTGTAGTTCCTTCACCCGTTTATCCAGCTCCTTAATCCGGATTTTGAGAATCACTTGTCGAACGGCATCCCCGATGTTTGCTTCGTCGCCGACGAGGCGGTCTGGCGCGGCCCGGGCGGCGGTAGCCATGCGGAGGCAATCCTCGCCGGCATCGGCGAGGATGCTGGTAAGAGTTTCTGGGGTTGCATCGTCGTTTTCGACTAGCGCGCGGGCAATCTCCCTGCATTCAGAGCTGGTGAGGAAGTTCAACGGTAGGAAGGATCGCACCAGTTCCACCGCTTCGCCGCCGTTCATCATTAGCTCGATCAGGCACAGCTCTGTGGGGGGGTGGGCGATGTCGGGCGTGGGGGCGCCCGACCCGGTGTCCGGCCGGGTACGACGGCGGGACGAGATGCGGCATAAGACGTCCCGGAGGTGATGTTCGTCGATCAGGAAGCGCCGAGAAATCTTGCGCAGCATTTCGTTCTGCTTTACGGCCCGGGGAATTTTCCCAATGCTCTCCAAGATGGCCTCGACGGCAACGAACTTGTCCTGTTCTCCTCCAAATGCGGAGGGGTTTGAGGAAACAAGGTCGGCATGGAAGTCGACAAGGGATTTTGCCTGCTCAATGACAGTCTGCACGGCCTTCGGGCCCTCCCGGAGAATCAGGGAGTCCGGGTCTTCGCCCGGGGGAAGGGTTGCTATTCGGACGTCCATGTTTCGACCGAGGAAGACATCGGCCGACCGAAGGGCGGCTTTTTGGCCGGCACTGTCGGCATCCATCAGGAGAATCACGGTGCTGGCGAAGCGATCGAGCAGCATGGCATGTTTTTCGGTCATGGCTGTGCCCTGGGATGCCACGACGTGCTCCAGATTCGCGAGGTGGCAGCGGATGGCGTCAATCTGTCCTTCGCAAACCACCGCGTAGCCCTTTTCCGTGATCGGGGTGCGGGCCTTGTCGAGACCGAACAGGACGCCGCTTTTCTGGAAAACGGGCGTCTCCGGACTGTTCACGTACTTGGCGAGATTTGTCTCGTCGTCGAGAATGCGCCCGCTGAATCCGATCACCCGCCCGCGCACGTCGGTGATGGGAAACATGACACGTCCGCGGAACCGCTCGTAGGTCCCTCCCCGTCCGTTGTCGGTCCGGGCAATCAGGCCGGCCGCTTCCAGGTCGCGGGAGGACCACTCATTTTTGCGCTCCGCCCAGGTGGTCAGGACTCCACGTTGCTCGGGTGCGAATCCAATACGGAAACGTTCGGCTGCTTCGCTGTCCAGCTGACGATCTTTCAGGTAGTTCCGGGCCTCCCCGGCTTCCGGGTGGCGCCGGAGGCACTCCTGGTAGAATCGGGCGGAGGCTTCGAGGACTTTGTAGAGAATGTCTTTGCGGGGGCCGCGCGGGGCTCTCCGCCCGCCATCCTCTTCGGTCTGCAGCCTCATACCACAGCGGTCGGCCAGGATTTCCAGCGCACCACGGAATTCGACGGCTTCATGTTCCATGATAAAGGTGAAAACGTCGCCACTGGCTCCGCAGCCAAAGCACCGGAAGGTCTGCCGGTCTTCGTTGACGGTAAAGGATGGTGTCTTTTCCGTGTGGAACGGACAAAGTGCCTTCAGGGCAGATCCAGCGCGTTTCAACTCGAGGTAGCTGCCAACCACCTCGGCGATATCGTTCCGTGCCCGGAGTTCCTCAATCATCGCCTTGCTGACAATTTCGGGCATGACTGAAAGTTATAGAAGGCGGTTGCGGATTTGTGAACCTCGAAGTTGATGAAGGACGCCAAGCTTGACCGAGGATTTTGGGAATTTGTAACCGTTCGCAGATTCGTTCCTCACCGTGATTTGTGGACAAAAAACGCATAGGGGAGGCGTGGATGAAGAGACGTCGGTGGAATCGGGGAGCTCCGCCTCGTTATTTCCCGCTTGCCGCCGGGTCCTGATGGCTTTCTTCCGTACTCACGGTGGGGAGGTCCAGCCCAGGATGATCTTCCGCAATCTGGTTGTAGGCGGGGAGGAGAGAGTGGGTGATCGTGCGTCCGAAGGCCGAAGACGCTCCAAATACGCGCTGCAGATATCCGCTGGGACTGATGGTGGCGACGAGCACGATGGCCAGGATGATACAGCAGCAGCGCAGTGCTCCGGCGATGATTCCGCCGAAGTTCTCGTAGGGTGGCTTGAACTTGAATTCGGCGATGTGCCGGAGGCACCATCGGACCAGTACCATGGCGCCGGCGGCGGCCAGGAAAATGAGGATGAAGGCGGTCAGGCCGGATGCCTTGATGGAAAAGCGGGTGAACTCGGCTATCCGGTCGCTGAGGGGAAGGTAGAGCAGCCAGCCGGTGACCACGGCAGCTGCTAGGCTGATCAGTCGGGCCAGTTCTCCCGAAAGCCCCCGGATCCAGCCGCGGACCATCCCATAGAGGATAAGGGCGATGAACAAGAGGTCTACGATGTTGAATGCGGACTCCGAAAATTCTGTCATGTCAGTCCGTTTTAATTCGGGATTCTTGATATGAGATGTCGGGGACGAACGTGGATCCGTGGTAATAGGCTCGACGCGGATTTTCAGACATGCCAGAGGTTCTCACTTGCAGAGCCAAACGGTTGGTCACGCCTCCAATCCTCCCGAACTCCTTGAATCGCTCGATTCTTCCTCAAGTCTGCTCCCTTCACCTGCGGTGAACTGGTTTCCGTTCTCGACCCGTAGGCCTCTTAACGATTTTCTTTCACCGTATCAACACGAATCCCTTACCCTTCCCTTTCTCAATTCTGCAATGCTCGACCACTAGACGACTTGGGCGGATTTGTGTAGGTTGAGTAAGGCATGAGAGAAGAGTGGATCTGGGTGGTGAGAATAAAGGCACGTCGAAAATTCGGGGTTTGCTCGCGGGGTGGATTTACCCTGATCGAGCTCCTGGCTGTGATCGCGGTCATCGCCGTGGTGGCCGGCATGATCATTGGCGGCGCCGCTGCCGCGGCCAGGAAGGCCGATGTTGCCCGGGCAGAGGCGGACATTCAGCTGATTGCAGAGGCGTTGGATGAGTATCGGCTGGAGCATGGGGAGTACCTTGATACCGGTATCGAGGACAACATGGCCTCGGGTCAGGACTTCGACGTGCTGACCCGGTACGTTCCTGACGTCCGGTTACGCGACCCTTGGGACAATCCCTATCGCTACACCCGCATGTCCGCGTTCAGCTACGTGATTCGTTCCTGGGGGCCGGGTGGGGACCTGGAATCCAGCGAGGAGGACCGTACGCTGGATGACATAACGAACCGCAGGTGATTTTTACAGGATGGAAGAGCTGACACGGGAGGGTGAGTGAAAATGACTGTATCGCGAAAAAACCGGAGTGGATTTACGCTGATTGAATTGCTGGTCGTGATCACGATCATCGCGATTCTGGCGGGGATTCTGGTCCCGACCATTGCCTCCGCAATCAAGAGGGCGGAAATTGCCGACGCACGGTCCAAGATGATGGCGATTCGCACGGCGGTAGAGTCCTACCAGACGACGTACGGGAAGCTTCCATTTTTTAACCAGTCTGATCACGGGAGCAACGTGAGTGACAGGAACCCCACCTTTGGCCTGAATGATTCGAGAAAGGAGAATCTGGTCCGGGTGCTCATTGCGGATCACCTCGGCGCCGCGAACCCCCGGGGAATTGTATTTCTCTCGGCCGACCAGACTACCGCGGGTGAAATCCTGCTGGATCCCTGGGACAACGAATACGACATCTGGATCGACTCCGATTACAATGACATTACTCTTGTCAACGGTCAGGATGTCCGGCAGTCCGTTGTTCTCCGCAGTCTGGGCCCGGACGCGGAGCGTGGGACCTCCGACGATGTCTATACGGCTGATTTGGAGTGATGTTGTTGGTGAATCATAGAGTGAAGGAACGGGGCGCTCGAGGCTTTACGCTGATCGAGCTCCTCGCCGTGGTGGCTATTCTTGGGATTGCGTTTGGAATCGCCGTGGCGGCCTTGCCCGGCATGACCCGAGGCAGTGCCATGCGGGCCAGCACGGTGGAACTTCGCTCCACCCTGTCCCTCGCCCGCCAGTGGGCGATCACGCATCGTGAAAACACCTATGTTGTTTTTGCCGATGGCGGCCGTTATTCGGGGGATACGAGGACGAAGCAGGCGGGAGAACGGGCGTATCGGGGATACGC